>CAZEAV010000125.1:0-3024 GCA_964510215.1 uncultured Iamiaceae bacterium | reverse complement strand
ACGTCGCAGCATCCGGGCCCAGGGGCATTGCCATGGCAGCACGAGTAGCTGATGGGCTTGTCTTGGGAACCGGCTTCTCAGACGACGTGTTGCCGCGAACGCTAGACGCGGTGGAATCATCCCTGCGAAACGTGAGGCGGGACCCTACGGACTTCCAAGTTTGGTGGTTTGCTCTTGCCAACTTGGCGGAAAGCGATACCGCAGCCGCTGAAGAGCTGAAGGGATCCCTGGTCAGTTATGCGAATCTCGCGCTACGAGGCAAGGGGGAGAAGCGACTGCTACCGGGCAATGTCCGTGAATCAATCGAGAGGATACATCGCGAATATGACTCGATGGCCCATGGAGTGCTTGTAGGCGGACCGCACAGTCGCTTGGTGGAAACATCGAGCAGCTCACGCTACCTCACCGAACGATTCGCTATTGCCGGCACTAGTCAGACGTTCCTGAAAAGGCTGCGCGACTTGCATCGCACGGGTGTAACGAACATGTGGCTGAGCGTCAGAGTTCCAGACAAGCACCGCTTTCTGCGTATTTGGAAGAACGAGGTGTCGACAGAGCTTATTGCGGATGTGCCACCGAGCCCTGGGCCCTGAACCAACCGAAATGCTAATGACCCTCTTTTCGCGACCAGTTAGAGTAGAGACAAGGAGTCTCACGTGAAGAATCCGAGAGTCCGATATTACGAGCAAACACACGTAGGTGACGCGGTAACGAGCCTTCAAAAGGGACCAATGTCATCGGCGCATCTGATGCGGTGGTCCGCGGCAATCGAGAATTGGCATCGCATCCATTACGATTACGAGTTCGCGACGGATCACGATGGCCTGCCCGACCTTCTCGTGAATGGCTCGTGGAAGCAACACGTTTTGGCGCAAATGTTGAAGGATTGGGCGGGGCCAACGGGATGGCTCTACGAAATGCGCTTCCAGTATCGTGGCATGGATTTGCGTGGTTCGACTTTGACAGCATTTGGAAAGGTTGTGGAACGCAAGATCGCCGAAGGGATAGGCGTCGTTATATGCGACATCGGCATGCACAGTGGGAACCACCCGACAACTACCGGACACGCCACAGTCCTACTGCCCCTAGAGCAGGGAAGGCAGATTCCAAATCCGGTCCCAGAACTTGTTCTAGAATAAGGCCCGACGAGTGGAACATGAACAAAGAGTTTAAGACACTGCGACCGGTCATGGGTCACGCCCACTGTTGACAAGGGCGGAGGGCGGTCACTAACGGTAAAAGGTTTTCAGAAAGTACGCAAGATCTGACGAGGAAGCAGGCCCGCAGCCACCATTCGGAGTTCCTAGCTTACCAGTTCGAGAGAAATGAGAAGTTGTGGAGTTAAAGACAGTAGAGATTCACGAGGTCGGTCCCCGAGAAGGTTTCCAGTTCGAAGGAATTGGGGATCCCGACAAGATATCAACCGAGCAAAAAGCCGAACTGGTGGATGCGCTCAGCGAAACTGGTGTTCCTGAGATCCAAGTAACCAGTTTTGTAAGCCCACGCCACGTGCCACAAATGGCCGATGCTGAAGCATTGTCAGCGAAGATTAATAGGAAGCCAAGGGTTCGGTACACAGCACTGTACCTTAACGATAAGGGCCTGGAACGCGCGGAAAAGGCTGGAATATATGAGCTTAAGGGTAGGATAAGTTTCACGGCGAGCCAGACCTTTTCAATTAGGAATCAAAATCGCGACGATCAAGCCGATGAGGCGATGCAGCGCCGGATGGTCCAAATGTTCCTTGACAGGAAGATTCGTGTGGACATGGGGAGCATGATGGCGGTATTTGGCTGCAATTATGAAGGCGACATCCCTTTGAGTCGGGTGATCGATTTGGTGGCGAAAATGCATCGAATAGGCGAAGAATTTGGCATCGAGTTGAGCGAGTTGTCTCTCGCTGACACGATGGGCTGGGCCGATCCCGAGGCTATCAAACGAACCCTTGGCGCTATCCGTGAGCGATGGCCGGATTTGGAGATCTTACTGCATCTGCATGACACACGCGGCGCGGGTCTGGCCAACGCGTACGCGGCTATGGAAATGGGGATTCGAAAGTTCGACACGTCTGTAGGTGGATTGGGTGGGTGTCCCTTTGCTGGGACCGTTGCGGGGAACATCGCCACCGAAGACCTTGTGTTCATGTGCGAACGAATGGGCGTTAGCACCGGAATTGATCTGGCGGCAATGGTTGACGTAGCCAAGCTTGCTGAGCGGATTGTCGGACATTCTCTTCCATCAAAAATGGCTCACATTGATGTGTGAGGTCGGCAATTCCAGGGCATAGAAATATAAGGACCACAGGCTAAGGGGCAAAGTGAGGACACAACGACAGGTCCTAACGGACGACATACTTCGATTTGTAGGCTTCGAGGGGACGCAAGTGTTTGCCGATGAGCCGGTTGACCGTAGTTCCGTCCGCCGGTTTGCTCAGGCTATTATGGATGATGACCCACTCTATTGGGATGATGAGTATGCGCGAAACACTCGTTACGGGGGCGTGGTAGCCCCTCCTCTTTTTCCTCTACATGTGATGAGGCGGCACGCGGGTGCCGACGATCCACTTGATCGGCTAGAGCATGACCCGTCTTACGATGGCTCGACGGAGCCGGCTCTCAGGTATGGATTGCCAGACTTGCCAATCCCTCTTCCACGTTTGTTGAACGGCGGAAACGACATCCGGGTGTACTCATTGGCCCGGATTGGAGAGTTCTTGGCCTCTAGGAGCCGGTATGTTGAAATTTTCGAAAAGACTGGAAAGACCGGTGCGCTATTGTTTGTTGTCATAGAGACGACTTATAGTGAGCGAGAGTCCGGTCGAGTATTGTTGAAAAACAGACAGACACAGATTTGGCGATGAGGTCTTTGCCGCGGCGCAATTCCAATTCCAATTCACCAGCAAAGAACGAAAGGCATATAGCATTGACCAGTTCTCAGCCCGCAGTCGTTATTGAAGCCCAGGACCACGTCTGGCGCGTGATTCTCAATCGTCCGGATCGGCGCAATGCGCACGATACAGCGATG
>CAZEAV010000124.1:0-7474 GCA_964510215.1 uncultured Iamiaceae bacterium | reverse complement strand
TCGACCCCGTAACGGTCGTCCTCGGTCGCGTCGTGCAGGCGCAGCACCGCCGGGTTCGCGCCCCGCTGGACGATCCGCCGACAGGCGTCGAGCGCCACCGCGAATTCGTCGAACGAGTACGCGGCCCGGCGCTCGGAACGGGGGGCCGGGTGCAGGCGGAGGCGGGCGCCGGTGATGATTCCGAGGGTTCCCTCGGAACCGACGAAGACCTGGTTCAGATCGGGCCCGACGGCCTGGCGGGGCTGGCCACCGGTGTGCACGATCGATCCATCCGCGAGCACCACGTCGAGCCCGACGACGATGTCCTCGATCTTGCCGTAGCGGGTCGAGTACTGGCCCGCGCCACGGCAGGCCAGCCACCCGCCCACGGTGGCAAGCGTCATCGACTGGGGCCAGTGGCCGATCGTCACGTCGTGATCCGCACGCAGGGTCGCTTCCAGCGGTTCACCGAATGTGCCGGGGAGCACGTCGAGGACCATGGAGGTCGACTCGATGTCGACGATGCCGGACATGGCGGTCATGTCGAGGACGACCCCGCCACACACCGGCACCGCGGCCCCGCACACCCCGCTGCGGCCTCCCGATGCGGTGACGGGCACGCGTCCCTCGGCACAGATCCGGAGCACGTCGGCGACCTGTGATGCACTTGTCGGGCGGACCACGGCGGCCCCGAGCGCCGCGACCTCGCCACTGGTCGCCCAGATCATCGCCTGAGGCCACCAGTCGCGGCTGTGTTCGGCCCGCGTCGCCAGGTCGGTGTCGACGTTCGCACCGGTTTCGCCGAGCCGGGACACGAGCGCGTCGTCGAGCCGGAGCACCGCCCCATCGGGTGGTTCCAGGTGCGCGGACGCCTGTGCCGGCCCGGCCGCGAGGTCGATGGGCGGCGTGACGTGTCCTGGTGGTGGATCGGCGGGCATGACGCCGAACGCTACCCGTTCACCCGCGACGTTTCCGGGAGGTTCGGGGCCAGCCCGGGAGCGCGGCGTTCGGCTTCGATGAGCTCCCGATACCGGGAGACCTGGGCGTCGCGCGCGGCGTCGTCCAGGCCGAGTTCTCCGGCGATGAGGCGTGCCACGTCGCCTGCGGCGTCGAGCGATGCATCACGGGCCAGAAGGCGCGCCCGGGTGCGTCGCGACAACACGTCGTCCACACTGCGGGCCATCTCGTAGCGGGCGGCGAACACGGCTTCGGCGCGCAGATAGGGCAGGCCCGCCACGAGGGGTTCGCCCAACTCGGGGTCCGACGTCACCATCGCGAGCAGGATCTCGGTGTCGGACCCGTAGCGACCCACGAGGTGGTCGACGGTTGCCTGGGTCACCGGCGCGTCCCCGGGGCCGGCGTCGCGTACCTGGTCGTGGCGTTCGGACCCGTGCAGCGCTAGGTGCCTGGTACGGCTTTTCGGCATCTTGTGGCCGCCGAGGAGGTGCGCGGCCGCGTCGATCGCGTCGACGGCCATCTGACGGTAGGTCGTCAACTTCCCGCCGGTGATCGTCACGACCCCGGAGTCCGCCACGCGCACCTGATGGCGTCGGGACAGGTCCTTGGTGTTGCCGCCGGAGGCGTTGACGAGGGGCCGGAGCCCGGCCCACGTGCCCAGCACGTCCTGGGGGGTCAGCTCGGTGGTGAGCGCCGCATTCGCGGCTTTCAACAGGTATTCCACGTCTTCGGCCGTGCACTGGGGGTTCTCCAGCGGGCCGTCGTAGTCGGTGTCGGTGGTGCCCAGGTAGGTCAGTGTCGGTCTGCCGTCCTCGGAGGCCGTGTCGAACCATGGCACGACGAAGATCGAACGTCGTCCCCCGGCCGGGAGCACCGCCGCCATCTCGTTGCGCACCTTGGTCCACGGCACCGCGATGTGGATCCCCTTGGCCGGTCGGATGGAGTTGGGGTGGGTCCCCTCGTCCAACGCCCGCACCTCATCGGCCCAGACGCCGCCGGCATTCACCACACACCGGGCCCGGATCGGGAACTTCCGGCCGTCCGCCCGTGCCTCCACCGCTCGGACGCGGCCCTCCTCGTCGTGGACGACCCCGACGGCCTCGACGCCGTTCGCCAGGTACGCGCCGTGGTCGATGGCGGCGGTCCGCGCCAGGGTCAGCGTGAGTCGGGCGTCGTCCGCCCGCGCGTCGTAGTACAGGTACGCGGAGTGCAGCCGCTCGGGCCGCACCGTCGGGAAGTACTCGAGCGCCTCGGATCCCGAGAGGTGTTTGTGCAGCTTGCCGATGCGGGCGCCGCCGGTGAGGTCATACGCCCACATGGCTGTGCCGAGGATGCGCGCCAGCTTGCGTGGCACCGGGGAGCCCCGGCCCGTCAGCACCGGAAGCAGGAACGGCAGGATCTCGACCAGATGCGGGGCGTTGCCCATGAGGATCTGGCGTTCGCGCAAGGCCTCGTACACCAGGCGGAAGTCGCCCTGTTGGAGATAACGGAGCCCACCGTGGACCATCTTCGAGGATTTCGATGAGGTTCCCGAAGCGAAGTCGTCGCGTTCGATCAGACCGACGGTGAGCCCTCGGGCGGCGGCATCGAGGGCGCAACCGCATCCGGTGACACCCCCGCCGACGATCAGGACGTCGAGGACCTCGTCCTCCATCCGTGCGATGGCGGAGGTGCGGTCGAACCAACCTTGTCCGCTCATCGGACGGCGGCGGTGGCCCGCGCGGAATTGCGGCTTCCTCGGTGCATGGTCGAACAGCGTAGGACTTCGCCGGATCTCCTCCGACCTCGGACCGCCCCCGAACCGATGAGTCGTCGACGATTCCGGCGGACCGTCCTCCCGCCCGTCACCGTTGCACGGCTGGACAATTGTCACACTCACCCGCCATAGTGGCTGACCGTTGTCCACGCGACGACAGCCGGCGTTCCCCGTGCCGGCCGGATGTCCCCGATGATGAGCGCTCAGGATGCTGCGATCAACCTTCGAATCGACCTCAGACCCACAGGGCCGGGCTCCGGCCTGGCAGGCGCGGGCTGCGTGCCAGGGACTGGACCCGTCGATCTTCTATCCCGCAGACGACGATGATCACGCCGTGCATGCGGCCAAGACCGTGTGCGAGCAGTGTCCGGTGGCCGATCCGTGCCTCGAGCATGCGCTGAGCTACCGCGAGAAGAACGGGATCTGGGGTGGTTGCACCGAGCGTGAACGACGTCGGATCATCCGCCAGCGCCGACGGAGCGCCTGAGCCAGATGCCCCCCGGCCGCGCTGGGAACCAACCGGCCGGGGCACACGAGGCGCGGCGACGTTACGGATTCGGTGCGGCGCTCGGCGCAGTCGCGCTCGCAGGGTTCGCCCTGCGCGCCTATTACATCCTGACGGTTCGCTCGCATCAGCGTCTCTGGGGTGACGCCCTCTTCTACTACTACGGGGGTGCCGAGGCGCTGGCACGCGGTCACGGCTATGTGGCGGCCGCGTCGGGGTATGGCCAGCTGGCTCCCAGTGCGAAGCACCCGCCGGGGTTCGTCACGCTGCTCGCCGGCCTCTACAAGCTCGGTTTTCAGTCACCCGACGCGCTCATGTACTGGATGGCCGCCCTGGGCAGTGTCACGGTGGTGCTCGTCGGCGTCGTGGGGGCCCGGGTGGTCTCCAGGAGGGCCGGGCTGATCGCCGCGGCAATCGCCGCGATCTATCCCAACATCTGGATCAACGACACCACGTTGATGTCCGAGACGCTGATGACGTTCGGGTTCACGCTCGCGCTGGGGGGGATCTACGCATTCCACCGACGGGCGTCGTGGCGGTCCCTGGTCGTCGCGTCGGTCGGGCTGACCGTGGCGACCTCGGCGCGGGCCGAGACGATCGTGTTGTTCGCCATCGTCATCCTGCCTCTGGTGCTGGCGCGCCGTTCCGTTCCGTTCCGCCGTCGGGTCGGCTTCGTGGCCATCGCGGCGATCGCGCCGGTGGCCGTGTTCGCGCCGTGGGCGATCTACAACTCGACACGATTTTCCGACCCGGTGCTGTTGTCCACCGGGTTCGGGCCCACCGCGCTCGCCGCGAGCTGTGACACCGTGTTCTACGGCAGCCACATCGGGTACTACGACCTGAGGTGCAATCAGATCAACGAGCCGCCCCCGCCGCCGCCGGGGCAGGCACCGGACGAGTCCAAGATCGACCAGTGGTCCAGGAAGCGGGCCTTCGACTACGTCAAAGCCCATCGGGATCAGGTGCCCGAGGTCGTGGCCGCCCGGGAAGGGCGGCTGTTCAGCGTGTGGAATCCGTCCCAGCAGAACCAGCTCGACCACTACGTGCAACAGCGCGGGTCGGTCGCGTTGGTGACGACGGCCCAGTGGGCGTTCTGGGCGCTGGCGTTGCTGGCCATCGCAGGAGGTTGGTTGTGGCGGAAGCGCAAGATCCCGCTGTACCCCCTGATCGGCGAGATCGTGCTCACGGCCGTCGTCGCCGCGGTCACCTTCGGCAGCACCCGGTACCGGTGCGCGGTGGAGATCTGTGTGGTGCTGCTGGCGGCCACCGCCATCGACGCGGGCATTCGCCTGGTCAGGAACCGTTTCGGCCATGGCGAATCCCAGACGGGTGACTCCGAGGACTCCCCGGCCCCTCCGACGCCACGGGGCCTGGCCGGAGCCACACAGACTGGGCAGTAACCTTGCCGGCCATGGGCGAAACGAGTTTTGCTTCGATCGGTGGCTGGCCCGGGGTGTTGGGAACGTTGGCCCGTCACGAGGATCTGGAGGAGTCCGCCGCGCGGGCCGCCATGGCCGAGATCCTCGCGGGCAATGCGACGTCGGCACAGATCGCGGCGTACATGGTGGCGCTGCGCATGAAAGGGGAGACCGTCGGTGAGCTCGGCGGGCTGGTGGATGCGATGTTGCAGGTGGCGGCGATCGTGCCCTTGCGCGACCCGTCCGCGGCCGTCGACGTGGTGGGCACGGGCGGGGACGGCGCGCACACCATCAACGTGTCCACGATCGCCGCGTTCGTGGTGGCCGGAGCCGGCGCCAAGGTGTGCAAGCACGGCAACCGGGCGGCATCGTCGTCGTGTGGTACGGCCGACGTGCTCGAGGCCCTGGGGGTCGCGATCGACCTCGACGCCGCGGGGGTCGCCCGCTGCGTCGCCGAGGCCGGCATGGGCTTCTGCTTCGCCCCGCGTTTTCATCCGGCGTTCCGCCATGCCGGCCCGCCGCGACGCGAGCTGGGGATCGCCACATCGTTCAACGTGCTGGGCCCGATGACCAACCCGGGCCGGGTGAAGCGCCATCTGATCGGCCTCGCCGACGCGTCGATTGCCGAACGCATGTTGGGCGTGCTGGCTGCTCGGGGAACGGTGCGGGCCCTGATCGTGCACGGACAGGACGGTCTGGACGAGCTGACCACGACGACGGTTTCCACGGTGACCGAGCTCCGGGACGGTCGGATCTCGAGTTTCCAGGTCGACCCGCGCGCACTCGGTCTCGCCCCGGCACGACCGGAACAGCTGCGCGGTGCGGACTCCGGCGTCAATGCCGCGGCGGCCCGGGCGGTGCTCGGCGGCGAGCCGGGCCCACACCGTGACATCGTGGCGCTGAACGCGGCCGCAGCACTGGTGGTCGCCGAGCTCGCCCCGGACATCGGCGCAGGCCTGGCACTCGCCGGTCAGGTGTTGGACGACGGGCGCGCGGCGGCGGTCCTGGATCGCCTCGTGGAGGTGTCCCACCTTGCCGCGGGCGACCAGCGCTGACCGAGGGGTGGGTCCGGGGACCTTCAGTCGCTTCCCAGGCTGAACATGGCTTCCAGATCGTGTCGGGAGTAGGCCCGGTAGGCGATCATCGACGTGGTGGTCACGATGCCGTCCAGTGCCGCGATGTGGCGGGTGACGACTTCGGCGAGCTGGTCGTGCTCGTGCACGCGCACGATCGCGACGATGTCGAATTCGCCGGCCACCGAGTAGACCTCGGCGACGCCGTGCAGGTCGGCCAGCTCCGATGCCAGATCCGCGATGCGGTCGGGCTGCGCCTTGATGAGTACGAAAGCCGCGATCACGGGGTGGAATCTAGTGCCTGGCGTGCCTGGCGGATCGCCGGATCGGACCCGTCGCGCGCCGAAGCGTCGATCACCTTGTCGGCGTCGCCGGCTGCAACGGCTTCGAGCTGGGTGATGCGGGCCTCCAGCTCGCCGATCGGATCGGCGGCCACCGTCGCTGCGGGATCGTTCGACTCCCGATCGATCACCGCCCCGACCCGGTCGATGCAGTCCGCGATCCGGTGCGCGTCGGCCCGCACGCTCCGCACGACCGCGCGTTGGCCGTCGAAATCCAACGGGCGGGATTCCACGAGCCGCTCGTCCAGGACGATCAGTTCGGCTTCCAGGTCGACCGCGAGGCGCTGCGCCGAGGTGCGACCTGGCCGCCGGTGATGACGGGCGCCACCGCGCGCGGCTCTGCGGGCCCGCGCGGCGAGATGCCGCAGTCGGCGGTGGAGGCGTGCGTCCGCGGTGAGGTTCACCAGCCAGAGTGTCGGCGCCCGCGTGGCCTGCTCGGGCGAGATACGGAGGCGGCGCCGGAGCCGTCCGGCGGTCAGGGCGATCACGCCGAGGATGACGATGGATTCGATGACGATCCGGCTGTAGAGGAAGGTGAGTGCCTGGCGCACCTGGCCGACGCTAGTGTCCGCGGCGTCTGGATGGCTCGCCTCTGGGCAGGAAGTCGTCGATCCGATACGCGGGGTGGACGAGCGTGCCGTCCACCTCTTCGATGCGCCACCGCGACCGGGCGCGTTCCATCTCCGTGATGATGCAGAGGCGTTCGTACACCTCGGCTTTGGGGATCGGCCCCGTCGGGGCGTCGGGTGGGGATGCGGGCGGGCCCGGTTCGCCCCCCGGTCCCCAGACCCGGCCCAACATGCCGTGGAGAATCTCGGCACCGGAGCCGTCGGGGAGTGTGGCCACCACCCGGCGGGGCGCTCGCCACGCTTCCAGGCGCCGTTGCCGCTGCAACGCCGCGGCGAGTGCCGCTGCCCGGTCGCGCACCCGGGCGGCATCCTCGAAACGTTCGGAGGCCACGAGTGCATCGAGACGGGCGCGCAGAGGATCGAGCAGGTCGTCGGGCCGACCGGTGAGCCCGCGCTCGATGGTGGCGACCAGCTCGGCGTAGGCGTCAGGTGAGGTGTCGCCGGAACACGGACAACACGCAACGCCCAACTGGGCCGGCGCGCACGGCGTACGCCGTCGCCCGCCGCCCGCCGGGTCCTCCATGCCGGGGAGCACTCCCTGGTCACCGGGAGGGGCCTTGACACGGGCGTTGCACCGCCGGAGCGGCACCACCGACGTGACGGCCTCGATGACCCGGTGGGCGGCGCCGCTGGAGACCAGCGGACCCAGATGCACGGATGCGTCCTCGGGTGGATTGCGGACCACCGAGAAGCGCGGGAACGACTCGTCGGTGAGACGGAGATAGGCCATGGACCGCCACCGGGTCGCCTGGGAGTTGAACCGTGGGAGGTGACGCGCGATGAGGTGCACCTCCCGTACCGCCGCGGAGGAGGGCA
>CAZEAV010000123.1:0-7496 GCA_964510215.1 uncultured Iamiaceae bacterium | reverse complement strand
CAAGGAGAACCGGGTCACCGATCACCGGATCGGCCTGACGCTGTACAAGCTCGACAAGATCCTCGACGGTGACCTCGGTGAGGTGTCCGACGCGCTGGTGATGGACGAACAGCAGCAGCGGCTGCTCCACTCCGATCCGACCGCGGGGTCGTGACCGGAACCGAGACCTGGCGGGAGGTGCTGCGGCGGTGCGTCGATGCGTTCGACTCGGCCGGCATCGTGGGCGCCGAACGGGAGGCCCGTTGGCTGCTCCGTGACATCGTCGGGCCCGACCGTCCGTGGCTGCTCGTGCTCGACGAACGACCCGACGTTGCCGAGACCGAGCGCTTCGAGCTGCTTTCCGGGAGGAGGGCCGTCGGCGAACCGCTGCAGTACGTGCTCGGCCACTGGCCGTTTCGCTCGCTCGATCTGCTGGTCGATGCCCGTGCCCTGATTCCCCGTTCCGAGACCGAGCAGGTGGCCGAGGTCGCTCTGGCCGAACTCGACGCGCTCGGCGTCGACGCTCCGTTCGTGGTCGATCTCGGCACCGGCACCGGCGCACTGGCCCTGTCGATCGCCGTCGAACGGCCGACTGCCCGGGTGCTGGGTGTCGACGTGTCCACCGAATCGCTGGAGCTCGCCATGGAGAACCGGGACCGGGTGGGGCTCGGCGTGCGACGCGTCGCGCTCGCGGCCGGGTCGTGGTATGAGGGGTTGCCTGACGGACTGCGCAGGAGCGTGGCGCTGATCGTCACCAACCCGCCATACGTCGCCACCGATGACGAGGTGGACGAGGTGGTGCGCGCGTGGGAGCCGTGCGACGCGCTGTTCGCCGGAGACGACGGGCTCGACGATCTACGCGTGATCATCGCCGACGCGCCGGACTGGCTCGCCGATCAGGGGGTCCTCGTCGCCGAGATCGGTGCGACTCAGGCCGAGGCGGTCACGGCGCTGGCTCGCGACGCCGGCTTCGTCGAGGCCGAGGTCCACCAAGACCTTTCGGGCCGCGACCGCATCCTCGTCGCCCACCGCTGATCGTCCCGTCGTGTGCGGCCGACCTGCCGCGCGGCCACCGGCGGTCACGCGGTCTCACCAGCGCCAGGAGATCTCCTCCGCGAAGCCGATGACGTCGTCGGACAGGGTGAGTGGGTCGCCGTCGTCCCGGGGAACGGTCCCGGACCAGGCGCCGAACACCTGGTGGCCCAGGTTCGCGAGTACGCCGGCATTCAGCGTCGAAGGGAGATCCCAGCGGGGGGACAGCGTGAGGTCGAGCGAGCCGTCGGCCGAGCGGACCCGCCACGGTTCCATGGGGCGCTCCGGGTCGTATTCCCAGGAAAGCTCCTCACCCAGCTTGGTGAGGCGGCCGTCGACGATGATGCCGTTCTCGGTCGCGCCGGTGCCGTCGGTCCACTTGGATCCCATCTGGATCCCCACCGTGTGGCCGTCGACGGTGGTGCCCGCACCGCCGGCCCAGTTCCAGATCACCCGATACGGCCAGCGTCCACGTCCCACGTCCAGGGTCGCCCATGCCGGGGTGTGCACGCCGATCTCGTAGTTGCGTCCGGCGACCTCGAGGGTGCCGTGCGCCGGGCGGGCCTGGTGCTTGGACGTGTACTGGAACCGGGTGTCGGACCACGGCACCACCACATTGAGCGACTCGTGGCCGTCCGGCGCTTCGGCGATCACGTCGAGCTCGTCGTGTCCGCCCCCGTCGCTGTCCCACAACGCGTGGATGCGGGTTCCGCCCTCCACTGCGGACACCTCGGCGGAGAATCGGCGGGACCGGTGGCGGAGCGTGGTCGAGCCGGGCACGTCGGGCAGGTCGACGCCCACCCCCAGCGGAGCGATGTGGGACGCCTGGCCGTGATCACCGGTCACGAAATCGGCCCAATGAAGCGCGACCAGTCCGACGTAGTCCAGGTCGGCGAAGGTCACGGAGACGGCCCCGTCGCCGAACAGAATGCCCCAATAGTCCCACTTCTTGTTCCGCCCCCAACGGCCCCGCAGGTTCGCGCGGTGCAGCGGCACCCGGGACCATCCTTTGGACGCCGGGTTCAGGAAGCCGCCGTCGGGCGTGCACAGATCGACACTTTCGGTGAGTTCGGGTTCGTGGGTGGCCATGAACCCGACGTCCTATCATGACCCGGGTAGCGTCTTGGCATGGATTCGGGTCCTGCGACGCTCTGTGTGGACGACGAGACCACGCCCGGGGAGATGGACGCCATCGTGGGGCGCGCGATCGCGGAGCTCGCGGGCGGCGGCGCGGTGGTCGTGCCCACCGACACCGTGTACGGACTCGCCGCGCACCGTGAGCGCCCGGAGGGACTCGAGCGGTTGTTCGCGCTCAAGGGTCGGTCCAGGGACAAGTCGCTGGCGGTGCTGGCCGCCGACGCACCCCAGGCGCACGAGCTGCTGGAGATGTCGGGCCTGTCGACCGCTTCGGTCGAGGCGGTGGAAGTACTGATGTCTCGGGCCTGGCCCGGTGCGCTGACGCTCGTCGGTCCGCGCTCGCCGCGTTGGGCGGGTGTGGGCCTGGGCGGCGACCCGGCCACGATCGGGGTGCGGGTTCCGGCGTCTCGGGTGGTGCGTGCCATCGCCGAGCGGGTGGGCCCGATCGTCACGACGAGCGCCAATCGGACCGGCGAACCCACGCCGGAGGATGCGCAGCGGGCGGCACGGTCGCTCGCCGGTGAGATCGCTCTGGTGATCGACGCAGGTCCCGGTGGCGGTGAACCCTCGACGGTGCTGGACATCACCGCGGTACCGTTCCGGATCCTGCGGCGCGGAGGATGTGATCCCACCGGGTACGGGTTGGCTCCTGAGTTGTTCGAGGTGGACGCCGCGCGGGACGGTTCCGCCGATGGGTGAGCGACACGTCGGGTTCTGGCTGGGATTCGCCGCGGTGATCGCCGGGCTCGTCATGGTGTTGTTCCTCACCGACCGCGATGTCTTCGCGCTCGGCGGCTGTGGCCTGGTCGTGGTCGGGGCGATGATGATGGCGATCAGTTTCGAGGACAGCCCGGCCGAATGACCGCCGCCCCTGGCGCGGAGTCGCCGGCCCGCCGTCATGCGAACAGCTGGTCGCCCCAGGTTTCCCCCTCGTGCAGGCCGCGGGGACACGCGAACACGGCCGACGAAATATGCCGGATGTACTCGTTCAGGGCATCGTTGTGGGCCAGGTTCTCCTGCACTTTGGCGAAGTACTCGGGGTCGCTGGTGAACGCGATGAAGTACAGGCCGGCCTCGAAGCTGCCGAGGACCGGGTCGATCCCGTCGGTGTAGTTGTAGCCCCGGCGTAACAGATGGACTCCGTCGTTGCTGTCGGGGTTCGCGAGTCGGATGTGGGCGTCCGGAGGGATCACCAGTTCTCCGTTGGCGGTCGCTTTCAGATCGGGTGTGGCGAACTCGGAGTCGGCGCCGAGAGGCGCACCGGTGTCCTTGGCCCGACCGAAGATGTTCTCCTGGTCACCGAGGCTGTCACGATCCCAGTTCTCGATGAACATCTGGATCTTGCGCGCCACGAGGTATGAGCCACCGTCCATCCAGGCCGTGTCGCCCGATCCCTTCGAAAACACCCACTGGTTCACCAGTCGGGTCTGTTCGACTTTCAGGTTACGGGTGCCGTCCTTGAAGCCGAGGAGGTTCCGTGCCGTGGCCTGGGAGGTCGAGGTCGACGAGGTGCGTCCGAAACCCAGCTGCATGTAGCGCGGCGCGACCACTCCGACCCCGGCTCGAACGAGGTTGTGGATTGCGTGGTACGCGACGAGCGGGTCGTCGGCGCATGCTTGCACACAGATCTCACCGCCGCTGATGCCCGGTTGCATCTCCTCGTTCGGGAACCGGGGCATCTGTGCCAGGGCTGCCGGCTTGCGTTTCGCGAGGCCGAACCGGTCGTCGAACAGGTCGGGTCCGTAGCCGACCGTGAGCGTGAGGTGCGCAGGCGCGAGTCCGTAGGCCTCGCCGGTGTCCGCCGGGGGCGCGTCGGGCGCGGCTGCGATACCGCCCGGTACGGGGTTTCCTTGCGTCATCGCTTCGGCATCGGACGTCCAGCGGCTCAGGAGGTCACGTAACTGGGTCCGGTCCTCGGTCGTGACGTCGAACGCCGCGAACACGAGGCGGTCCTGCACGTCGGTGACGATGCCCGCCTGGTTCGTCCCGCGGAACGGGACGGTCTGTGAAGCGATCCGCTGGGATGCGCTCGGCGAAGCCACGGACCGGTTCTCGTCACCGCACCCGGCGAGCGCGGTGCCCGCCAGCGCGGCGCCGGCCCCGACCGCTCCGGCTCGGCCCAGGAACGCGCGGCGGGAAACACCGTCGCGGGTCACCGGACGACCTTCACCGGGACCTGCGACATCAGGTCCGCGAGGGGCTTTCCGGCGTCGTTCAACTGTCGACGTTGCGCCGTGGTGACCGGGCCGGACGTGGCTTCGATGCAGCCTTCGGGCAATTCGCCCTGTTCGTCTTTCGCGCAGCTCCACGCCACGAAGCCGCTGTCGTCGACACCGGGGGAGGCTTTGAGGGCGTCGAGCGCCGCCTGGACCTTCTTGGCTTGGGCATCGATCTTGGCGAGCAGGTCGGGTGCCGACTTGGACAGGACCGGACGCAGCAGGGCGATCGTCTCCATCGAACCGTCGAAGTTCGCCTGGAAGTCGACCAGGTCGATATGGCTGTAGCGCTCTTCTTCGCCGGAGATCTTCGACGTGAGCACTTCGTTCATCAGGTCCACCGCGCCGCTGGTGATCTCGTTCGGGTCGTAGGAGTCGGCCTTCTTCTTCACCAGCGTCTGCAGCCGGTGCACATCCGAGAGCAGTGTCGCCGCGACCGGCTTCATGCCCGCCAGCGTGTTGTCGGCCCAGAGGGACCGTTCGATGCGGTGGAACCCGATGAAGTCCGACGGCTTGTTGCCGTTGTCGCCGAGACGGCCGTCGATTCGAGGGTCGAGGTCGCCGAAGCTCTCCGCGACGGGCTCGATGCGCTCATAGGGCAACCGGGCCGCGACGTAGGCCTTCTTGGCGTTGTCGACGTTCCCCGAATCCACGGCGTCCACGAGCGTCGCAGTCGCCGCGACGAGCTGCGCGACCTGGTGGTTCACGTAGGTCGCGTAGCCGTCGACGGCTTTGACGAGCGCCGGGTTGGAATGCCAGTCCTCGACCTGTGCGCCGCCTTTGACCGTGAAGGTCCACGTGTCCTGTTTGGCGCCCGGGCAGTAGACCTTGTAAGTGCCCTCGGCGAGGGTCAGCGAGAAGGTCCCGTCGAGCCCCGGCGTGAGGTTCTCGCGCTCACCCAGAATGTGTTTGGCGTCCTGGGTGCGCAGCTCGGCCTCGCTGACACCGTTCGCACCGTTGTTCGTGACGGTGAACGTGGTGGGTCCGGCCTCGATATCGGTCGGGTTCGGTTTGCAGCCACCGTCGGTGAGTGAGATCGCGACGCTCCTGCCTTTCCCACCCGATGCGGAGTCCGTCGTGCTGGCACACCCGACGGCGAACATGCCGGCGACGCCGAGGGCGAGACCGACCGCGGCCCGACGACGGGCCTTTGCGCGCTTCGGCTGATGATCGGTCACTCGGGTACTCGAGGTCGGGGACAATGCAGACTCCTTGGTCGCAGTGGTCGTGGGTCAGGAAATCGCGTGTTGTCCTGCGGCCGGAATCGACTCACTTCCGGCATCGGTGGACGAGGTGGCAACGGTCGCGGTCTGGTGACCCGAGGGTCGATTCGGCGAGCGTTTGGTGAGCACGAGCATCGTCACCATGGGGACGAGATACACGAGGTAGCCGATGATCTCGATCGTCGCCGGCTTCTGTTGGATGCCGAGCACGCCGGTCACCAGCGACGACACGGGCGTGCCCGGTCGAACGAGCCAGGTCAGATCCAACGGCTGGGATTGGCCGATCGCGAGCCAGCCCGCTTCGTTCGCGGTGCGCAGGCTCGACATGACCAGGCCCGCGGCGATGACCACGAGTACCAGACCCGTGACGAAGAAGAACCGGCCCATGTCGATCTTCAGGCCCCCTTTGAAGATCCCCCAGCCCACGGCGACTGCACACAGGATGCCTCCCAAGGCGCCGATGCCACCGGCGAGCGGGCTCGTCGAGTGCTGGAACGTCGCCAGCAGGAACACCGCGGTCTCGAAGCCTTCGCGCATCACTGCGAGGAATGCCATGCCGACCAGCGCGCGTGCCGATCCGGTGGCCAGCGCGGACGCGGCCTGGTCTTCGAGTTCGGTCTTCATGCCCCGCGCGTGGGTCCGCATCCAGAAGACCATGTAGGTGACCATGCCCACCGCGATGGCCCCGACGACGGTTTCGAGGCCTTCCTGTTGGCGTTGTGGCAACTCGCGGGAGATCAACTCGAGGGTCACGCCGATGCCGATGCAGATGATCACCGCCGCGATCGTGCCGATCCAGACCTGGCGGAGCGCGTCCCGACGACCTCGCTGGCCGAGGAAGGCCGCGACGATACCGACGATGAGCGCCGCTTCGAGACCTTCTCGTAGCCCGATGATGAACGTTGGCAGCATGACGGTCCCGTGGCGGAGACGATGCCGGTCCGTGCATCGGATCCGGCTGGTTAAGACTGCCTAACGGTATATCTGTACGAATGGTAACCCGTCAAGGTGACATGGCTTTACTGACAATGATCACTCAGGCTGATCATGCATCGCGCCCCACCGCCGGGTGTGGCGGCGGATCCCGTCTGTTTCACCGGGCGAACGGCGCGGCTTCGCCGGGTTCAGGCGAAACGGAAGCCGCCGTCCGCGGCGAGTTCCGCCGGCTCGCCGACGCATTCCACGGATTCGATCCGGGCCATCACGTCCGGGTCGGCGCTCGTACCCCACGCCCGCCGACCATCCGGGGTCATCGCCGTGGCGATCGCCTGCTCGGGTGCGTCCGAGCGGTCGTGCATCACCGTTGCGGACTCGATCGTGGCCGGGCCTGCGTACCCGTCGGCCACCTCGATCGAGCCGAACGCGTCGATCTCGTCCTGGGGTTTCTCCCACGCGAATCCACGGTCGGAAGGCTCGGTGGAGTACACGCCGAATGCGTGCTTGGTGAAGAACCCGCCGTTCGCAGTGACCAGACCGGCGCCACGCTTGTGACGCAACACCTCGACGGTGCGGGCGATCGAGTGGGTCACGTAGTTGCTCCACGGGCCACCCGCGAACGGGAGCCCGCCGGTGACGGTCAGATCCCGGTCGATCGGCAGCCCCAGCTCGTGTGCGGCCACCTGCACAGCAACGGGGAAGCACGAATACAGATCGACGGTGGCGAGGGAGGCGGGTTCGACCCCGGCGAGTTCCAACGCCCGCCGTCCCGCGACGCGCATCGCCGGCGATCCGGCGAACGTGGCACGGTTCGAGGTGTACTGGGTGTCGGTCCCGTCGGTCCCCGCCAACGGAAAGACCCACCGATCCCGGTCGAGGCCCAGCGAACGGGCCCGGCCCAGTGTGGTCAGGATCAGGCCCGCCCCCTGGTCGACCCGTTCGAACGAGTTCACGACCTTGCGATAGGGGAACC
>CAZEAV010000122.1:4236-7497 GCA_964510215.1 uncultured Iamiaceae bacterium | reverse complement strand
TGATCTGCGGGGTGACGCCCGAGGCCTGGACGTTGCGGTAGAAGATCTTGCCGTAGGACGCGAGGCTGACCGGTCCCTCCTGGATGCGGGCGCCCGCACCGTCGTTCAGCCCGATGACCGGCGCACCGACCTTCAGGGCCATGTCCATGAGCTTGTGGATCTTCTCGGCGAACACCTCACCCAGCGCCCCACCGAACACGGTGAAGTCCTGGGAGAACACGAACACCTTGCGTCCGTCGATCGTGCCCCAGCCGGTCACCACGCCGTCGGTGTATGGGCGCGATGACAAGCCGCTGGTATGGGCCCGGTGGCGGGCCAGCATGTCCAGCTCGGTGAAGGAACCTTCGTCCAACAACGCGTCGATACGCTCGCGGGCCAACATCTTGCCCTTGGCGTGCTGTCGTTCCACCGAACGGTCGGACCCGGGCTGAAGCGCCTCGGCCTTGTTGGCCTCCAACTCTTCCAGACGTTCTCTCATCGTGGGCTGTGGCACGGCCGTCGACGTTATTCCCCTCGATGCGGTTCCGCCCAACCACTCCCCGGGCCGATCAGTGCATCGATCGACGCATTTCGGCGGGATCCATGGTGGTCGTGGTCACGCCATGGTCATAGACCGGCAACGTCGTCGGACCGTCCGGTGCCGGGGTCACGTTGTAGGAGTTCTCGTCCCCCGACCCCCGCCCGGTGTGGAACGTCCCGCCCACGATGCCGCACGTGACCGACCGGTTCAGACAGCCTTTCACCTGGTCGTCGATCCGCTTGTCCTGCCACGCGGCGAGAAAGTCCCCGTGCGCGGTGTCGAAGTTCCCCGAGGCGAGCCGCGCCCGGGAATAGGTGCCCCAGAGCGGATAGTGGACGGTGAGGGTCAGCTGGGGAACCGCCACCGGATGCGCCGCGTCGCACCCGTGCTCCGCGCTCGGATACGACAGGTGCGATTCGTGATCGGCGGACCGGATGTGCTTGCCGTCCCAACAGGAGGGATAGGTGAGGCGCAACTGGACCGGGCGGTCCCGGGTGCAGTCCTTCGGCGGGGTGTGGGACACCTCGGGTGAAAGCCCGCACGCCCATGCCGCCACCTCGAGCGGTTCCGGCTTCGTCGAGAACTGGTCACCGGCCAGAACCTCCAGCCCGTCGGGGAACGGTCGCACGGCCGTGGGCTTCACGCCATCGGCGACGCGGTAGTACGCGTCCACACGGCGGGGTTGCACGCGCGTGCCGTCGACGAACAGCGCCGGCACCCAGTAGCCCGAACGGTCGCCGTCGTCGCTGCACGTGGAGGGCTTGTGGATCATCGAGGCGTAGGTGCTGGATGCGTCGGTCGAGACGTTCCCGAAGAACTCGTGCTGATGCGAGGCCCCGGGATGACCCCGGTGCACGATCGGATCATCCGCGAGCGTGTGCGTGAACGGACAACTCGTGAGGAACTGTCCGCCGTAGGCGACCAGCGAGAAGTTGGGGTGGGCGGTTTCGACGGGCGCGTCGCTCCCCCGTGCGGACGCACGACCCAGGGGTGCCGAGTCCGCCCCGCACGCCCCGAGCACGACCGTGCCCAGGACCGCCGCGATCACTGCCGCGGCTGCCCTGCGCCGCATCGACGTCGAGTTCACGACTTCGGGAGTGTGGGTACCTTCACCGCGTCCACGTCGAACTTCGGTGGCTTGCCCGCCGGCACCGCCGGCGCGGTCTTCGCGTGCGGCATGTTCTTCTGGTCCGGGGGGGCCGGCTGGGTCTTGTAGTTCCCCGACGGCGGGGTCGACCGGGCGACGAGCTTGCCGACGTCGAGAGGATTGTCGGAGAAATCGCCGGTGCCCTTGCCCGTACACGGCTCGAGCTTCTCGATGTTCGCCGGCGCGGACGACGAGAACGTGTTGTCGGCGAAGCAGTTGCCGTGACTCGCGTCCTGGTCGAAGGCACCGAGGTCGGCCAACTTCGAGTTCGTGACGACGTTGCCTTTCACCACGTTGTGGTGGGCGTTCCACAACACGGTGCCTTTCACCTTGTGGCCCTCGGGCGGCGGCTTCTGGTCCGCACAGGTCGGCGCGGGCTTCGTCGGTTCGGTGTCCGACGCGTTGTCCTCGGGGAACGGCACCAGCGCGATGCCGGTCAGGTTGTGGTTGTCGACCCGATTTCGCAGGATCTTGTTGTCCCAGCCGCCGGCCACGAGGATCCCGTTCTCCTGGGCCAGGCGCGCATTGTCGATCGCCGGCCCGTGGTCGTAGTTGTTGTCGTACACCAGATTGCCGACGATCGTGTCGCCGCGCTCGGGGTAGCACTTCTCGTAACTGCCCGTGTTCGGCACGATCCCGGCACGGTTGTGGCGGAAGATCGAGTTGGCGATGATCAGACCGCCGCCGGAGTTCGTGCCCGAGTACCCCAGGCCGTTGTACTCGGCGACGACGTGATCGATCAGCACGTTGCAGGGATTGCACCCGCCCACGTAGAAGCCGGCATCGGGACTGCCCGATCCCAGGGAGTTCTCGAACACGCCGTTCACCGAGTCGAACGAGTAGATGCCGTAGTCACCGTTGTTGTAGGCGGTCAGATACGAACCCCGGTAGCCGTCGACACCGGTCCAGTAGAACCCGTTGGAGGTGTAGTTGCGGGCGGTCATGTTCTCCACCGCCACCCCTTTTGCGCCCAGGACCCTGATTCCGTTCTGGAGCTTGAACTGCCCGTCGAGGATCACCTTGTTGCGATCGGTGCCCCGGATCACCAGATCGTCGGTGGTGACGTTCACGCCTTCGCGATAGGTGCCGGGCGCGACAAGGACCAGATCGCCCGGTTTGGCCGCGTCGACGGCCTTCTGGATGGTCGCGTACTGCGACGGGACCGCCAGGGTGGCGCCGCCGGATCCCGAAGCGGTGGTCGACGATCCTTTGGCCGACGACGATGACGACGAGCACCCCACCGCCGTGGTCGCCGCGAGCGCGATCACGGCGACCAGTACGACCCCACTACGAATCACGTCCATGACAACCCCCTGGTTCCCCTCGTTCGCGACCCCGGGGGGCCGATCGGCCGATGCTACCGCGCCCGATCGGCTCACTTGGTCACGGTGATCACGCCACGCATCGAGCCGGCGGTCGCGGTGGCGTGCAGCGAGCAGTAGTACGCGTAGGTCCCCGGCTTGGTGAACGTGTACGACGTCGACTGGCCGGGGTTGAAATCGGACTGATCCGCGCCGAAATCGGCCTTCGACGGATCGTCGGGCACGACGTCGTGCTGATTGTGTCCGGCGTTCACGAATGTGACCTTCGTGCC
>CAZEAV010000122.1:0-4226 GCA_964510215.1 uncultured Iamiaceae bacterium | reverse complement strand
CGGCGTACGCGGGCCACGACTCCAGGGGCTTCCAGGCCAGCCGGAAGTCCCACTCCCCGTCGTGCTCGCGGTGCAGGGACCGGGCGTAGAGACCGCTGACGTTGCGGGGCACGACGTCGTGCTGATTGTGTCCGGCGTTCACGAATGTGACCTTCGTGCCCACCTTCACCTGGAGATGTTTCGGCGTGAAGTCGTTGTCGATCGCGTCGACCTTGGCCGTCGTGCCTTTCTGCACCGTGGGCGGTGCCAACGTGTCCACCGACGCGTTCGCGGTGGTGGCACCGCCGGTGGTGGACGAACCACCCGCGGCAATCGAGCCTCCGCTGGAACAGCCGGTCGCCAACGCGACGACCACCGTCACAGCGACCGCGAGACCGATGGTGCGACGGCGTGTGATTTCGAACATCGCTTCGACCCCCTTGTGGCCGGCCACCCCCTGGTGACCGTGCCGGGACACTACTCGCCCGGGCCGGGACGAATCGGTGATGACACCACCAAACCGGCGCGCCGATAGCCTCATGGCCGTGACTCCGACGCCGGTCGACGCCCCGGCCGTACCCCAGAGCCTCGTCGAGGTCGCCCATCTCATCGAGCGTCGGCTCGTCCCCTTCCTGGATGCCGAAATCGACCGCTGGGCCGATTTCGACGACGCGCTCATCGCGCCCTTGCAGGCGCTCAAGGATCTGGTGCTCGCCCACGCCAAACGGATCCGCCCGACGTTCTGCCACTGGGGCAACGTGGCCGGCGGGGGCGACGCGTCCGACCCCGACGTCATCGATGCCGGGGCCGCGTTGGAACTGCTCCAGGCATTCGCGTTGATCCACGACGACGTCATGGACGGCTCCGCGGTCCGACGCGGACGTCGCACCGCGCACCTGCGCTTCGCGGACGCCCACGCGTCGGCCGGATGGCGCGGGGAGACCCGACGCTACGGCGAAGGCGTCGCGATCCTCATTGGCGATCTGGCCCACGTGTACGCGGACCAGCTCCTCATCGGCGCGCCGCGCCCGGCCCGGATCGTGTGGGACGAACTGCGGGTCGAATTGAACGCGGGCCAGTACCTGGACCTGTTGGGCACCGCGTGCCGGGAGACCGATCCGGTGCGGACCCGCCGCATCGCCCGGTACAAGTCCGGGAAATACACCGTGGAACGCCCGCTGCAGCTCGGCGCGGCGCTCGCCGGCTCGCTCGACCGGCTCGAAGGGGTGCTGTCCGCGTACGGCGAACCGCTCGGCGAGGCGTTTCAGCTCCGCGACGACCTGCTCGGCGCCTTCGGCGACAGCTCCCACACCGGCAAACCCGTCGGCGACGACCTGCGCGAAGGCAAACCCACGACGCTGCTGGCCGAAGGCTTCGCCCGCGTCGACGACCGGCACCGTCACATCCTCGAGCGCACCGGGGCGAGTGATCTGGACGAGCGCGAAGTCTCCCGGATCCAGGAGGTCCTCATCGACGTGGGCGCCCAACGGGCCATCGTCGACCTCGTGGATTCCCTGGCCGGCGAGGCGGTTGCGGCGCTCGACGCGGACCTGCTGGACCGCGAGGTCGTCGACGCGCTCGGTGAGCTCGCCTGGTACGTGGCCCACCGCGATGCCTGAGGCGCGTTCGGCCCCGCGTCCTCAAGCCTGCGCGTAGTCAGCGAGCGCCGCGGCAGCCTCCATCGTCCGGGTGCCCTCACGACCTTGCAACGCGGCCATCCACGGGGGACGCACGCGTCCGGCGAGCGTGACGGGGGCAGCCAGTTCGGAGAACTGCACCGCCTGTGCCAGAAACTCGACGGCGTATTCGGTCGGGCGCACATCCACGGTCAACTCCGCCAGCGCGAACGGATCGGGCGTGCGTTCCGAGGGGCGTGCCCGGGTGATCCGCGGCGCGCTCGGACCGATGCCACCGCCCACGATCCCGGGACCGTCCATCAGCACCGCGCCCCGGACCAGGCGCGGCCGCGCCCCCTGGAGCAGCAACGCCACGTACGCGCCCAGGCCCCGGCCGAGCACGGTCACCTCGCCCAGTCGGGCAAGTGCCGCATCGGCGTCGGCCATGAGGATCTCGGCGGTGTAACCCCCGCCCCGGGGGATCGACGAATGGCCGTGACCGGTGAAATCGAGGCCCCAGACGCCGCCGCGCCAATCGTCGGCGACCCCGGGAGGTTCCGCAGGTGTGCACTCGCCCAGACCGTGCAGCAACAGGAGTGGACGGACGTCGTCGGCAGCGGCCTCGCGGAGTCGGTGCAGCGCCAGCCGCATCCGGTTGTGGCGGAGCCACGTCATGGGTTCACCCGCGGCGCGCACCGCGGCGTGGTGACCCACCGACCCGGTTGCACCGGGCGCGATGCGCACGGCGGCCGAGTCGACCGGATCGACCTCGATGTCGAAGACGACCGGGCCGGCCTTGTTCCGACGACGGTCCTCGGCGTCGCCACCCGTCACGGCGTCGGTTCCCCGATCCGCGCTCACGGCAGGAACTCCAGCACCAGGTCGGCCACCAGTTCCGGCTGTTCGATGTGCACGAAATGGCCGACGCCTTCGAGCGGCACGAAGCGGGCGCCCGCGGGCAGGTTCGGCACGACGTCGTCAGGCAGCGTGCCCCAGCCCATCACCTCGACGGCCAACCCGAGGATGCCCAACACCGGCATCCCCAGCCCGGGCAACCGCATCATCGACCACTCCGGCTGCCACGGTCCGACGCCGCCCATCCGCATCGACGGGTCGATCTTCCAGCGCCAGCCGTCGTCGGATTCGAAGCCGCCGATCGGCACCAGGTAACGCAGCCACTCCAGGTCCAGCCGGGGGTTCATCCGTTGGCGACGCCGGGCCAGTTCGTCGATCGTCCCGGGCCGGCGCATCGCATCCGCCGTGGAACGACGGTGATCCAACCAGTCGGTCAACACGTCCGCCCGCAGCCGGGAGCGGTCACGTTCGGACACGTCGGGCCAGCTCCGTCGCGACGGCAGCCCGTCGATGTTGATCACGTGGGAGACCCGGTGGGGCAGCGCGTCGGCCACGTTCAACAACAGGCCACCCCCCTTGGAGTGTCCCAGCACCGGGATCGGGTCCGGTCCGATCCAGTCCAATACGGCCAGCGCGTCACGCTGATCGGCTTCCCAGCAGTACAGATCGGCGTGATCGGAATCGCCGTGGCCGCGCTGGTCCCAACAGACCACCCGCCACCCGGCATCCGCGATCAGGGGCGCGAACGCGTCGTAGGTGCCGGCGAAGTCGAACCCGCCGTGCGCGAACAGGATGGGCGGCGCATCGGACGCACCCCACTCCCAGACCGCCAGTTCCACCCCGGACGACTCGACGCGGGTGCTGCGATCCGGTCGGCGGCGGGAGGTCACGCCGTGCACCATACGGTGCGACGGTTCCCCGCTACACACCCGATCCCACCGAACGGCCGCGGCGCATTGCGAATCGGTAACATTGTGGCTCTGGTGACCACCGACACCAACGTCTCGCCACGTCCGCCCGAACCAGCGAACGATCCCCACCAACTCAGCGCTGGGGCGCGCCCGGGCGGCCGCGCACATCGCCAGCTCATCACGGGTTCGGCGGTCCTCGTCGTCGGCGCGGCCGTGCAGGCACTCGGTGGTGCAGTCTTCTGGTTGATCGCCGCGAACGTGGACGCGAAATCGGTGGTCGGCACCGGTACGGCCCTGTTCACGTCGGTCAACTTCGTCACCTACGTCGCCGGGCTGGGGTTGCCGGTCTCCCTGGCCAGGTTCTCGGTGGGCCGTTCCGACGACGCGGACACGATCTTCACCTGGTCGATGCTCGCAACGGTCGCGGCCGCGGCCGCCGTGGGCAGCGCGTATCTCGGGTTCCTCGCGCTGGTGCACCCACCGTCGACCGAGCCGCTGTTCCGGGCCGGCGGCATCTGGCCTGTCGCGTTCGTCGTCGCGATCATCGGCGCCGCGTTGTCGATGATCTTCGACGTCCGCTGCATGACGAACCGCCGGTGGGGTTGGGTGCTCGCCCGCATCTCACTGGTTTCGATCGCACGGCTCCCGCTGGTGTTGTGGATCCACCCGGGAGCCGAGCCACAGATGTGGCTGTTCGCATGGGCGGTGATCCCGCTGGCCGCGACGGGGCTGCTGGGAGCCCCAATGGTCAACCGACTCTCCGGCGGGCGGAACCGACTGCGGCCCAAACCGCGGGCGACCGGCGCGGTCATCCGCTACTCGGCGGTCAACTTCATCTCCACGATCGGCTACCAGGCACCGTATT
>CAZEAV010000121.1:0-7501 GCA_964510215.1 uncultured Iamiaceae bacterium | reverse complement strand
GAGAAGCGTCGGTCCCGACGCGGTCCGAGGTCGCCCACTGCGCCGGCGCTCGAGACGACTGATGCCGTCAACGGAGGTTTCGTCGGTCGCCGGCGCGCGAGCAGAACCACGATGGTGAAGCTTGCAGCTGCCGAGTCGCCAGATAGTGCACCGCAAGCCGCCGGCCGACCCAGCGGCCGCTCAGTGCCACGCCGGTCACCGACGCGAGCGCAAAGGCGACGCACGTAGCTGCAGGCGTGTCGCCGCCGATCGCGGCCGGCATCGCCCATGACCAGACGAAAAGCCCGCTGCCGACCAACGCGCCGCCCGCCCCGATCCACTCGAGTGCCATCGTCAACCACCGGGGGTCGATCGGCGGACCCGCGTGGGAGCGGATCCAGGAGGCGATGGCCACGCCGACGGGAAGACCGGTGACCGCGCCGACGATCGCGCCTGCGGTGGCGCCGGCCACGGAAAAGGACGGGCCGACGAATCCCGAGGCGAAGGCGCCACTCATGGCGGCGCCAACGGTGAACCACCACCATGCCGTAAGCATCAGACGCCGCTCGTCCCCCCAAGAGGGCGAGGACTCGATCCCAACGGCCGGCGGCGCGGGAGCGACGATCTGGGTCGGTGGTGGGGGTCGGGGATCATCCCGAGTGCCGACGGGTCCTGTGCGGCCGAGTCGCCGGAACCACCGGATCGGAGTGTCGAACATCCCGGGTGGGGTGCCGAACCCCCAGGTCCTCAGGTGTTGGCGGGCGAGGCCACGGCCGGCCCATCGGCCACTCAGCACGACCCCGACCGCCGCGTAGATGCCATTTGCGAACGCCTCGATGTCGACCGCATCGACGACGTCGTGCCAGGAGTGGAGGGCCGTCAGATCCATCCAGGTGAGGGTCGTCGCCGCCGCGAGCGCCGCCGCGGCACCGACCGTTTCGAGCGCGATCGTGAAGCGGCGCGCGTTGCGCGGTGGACTCGCCCAGACCCCGATCACGATCGTGAGCACCGCGGCGCCAGGAAGGCCGACGAGCACACCGAACAAATACCCGGTGGGGATGCTGAAGAGGAACAAGAGGTTGGTGACGACACCCCAGGTGAAGAAAGCGGTGGCTCCACCGCCGACGACGATCCGGCTGTACCAGCACCGCGGATTGCTGCCGCCTCCCACCAAGCGGGGGCGGGTCGGCTACTACGACGCCACACACCTCGCCCGATTGCGACTGATCGGCGAGTTGAGCAACCGGGGGTTCTCGCTCGCGGCGGTCAACGAACTGGTCGACGACTGGCAGCAGGGCCGATCCTTGGGCGACGTGCTCGGCCTCGAGTCCGACCTCGCCACGCTGTTGCAGCCCCCGCCGACGTTGCGTCTCTCCCCGGCCGAACTCGTCGACCGTTTGAGCGGCCTCGAGATGTCCGGCGAGGTCATGCAGCGTGCCGTCACTCTCGGGCTGGTCGACTTCGATGACGGCGCGGTCGTCGTCGATCCGACGTTCCTCGAAGTCGGCGCCACCCTGATCGCCATGGGCGTTCCCGCGAGCGCATTGCTCGACGAGTACGAGCATCTCACCGCCGTCACCCACGACCTCGCCGAACGGTTCACCGCGCTGTTCGACACGCACCTGTGGCAGCCATTCGTCGACGAGGGCATGCCCGACGACCGCTTCGCCGAGCTGGCCGACGACCTCGGTCGGCTCACGCCCCTGGCCGAGACGATCACCACCACGTTGCTCCGGCGGGCGTTGGCGGCGGAGGCGTCGCGATTCCTCGCCGAGCATGCCGAGGGCTGGTCGCCGCCCGGCCGGCCCACGCCGGCAGCGAATGCCGATGACGAAGCAGCGGGATGAAGGTCGTCATCGCCGGCGCGATGGTCGTGAACCTGGCCGGCGAACTGGTCGACTGCCGTCCGACTCCGGCCAACATCGACCGGTTACGCACGTCACGGGTCGAGCCCACCCGCGCCCTCGTCGAGGCGGCGGCACGCAACACGACGCCGCCGTCGCTGTGGCTCCAGATGAGCACGCTGGCGATCTACGGCGACGCGGGTGAGGCGGTTATCGACGAGACACAGCCCGTCGCCGACGGGCCGCCGCAGATGGCCGGCGTCGCGAGGCCCTGGGAGGAGGCCGCTCAAGGTTGCCCCGCGGACCGGCTCGTGGTCTTGCGCACCGGCCTGGTGCTCGATCGTGGTGCGCCCGCGTACGAGCGTCTCGCCCGGCTCACCCGTTTCGGTCTGGGTGGGCGGATCGGCCCGGGCGATCAGTGGGTCTCTTGGATACACGTCCACGATTTCCTCGGGGCGATCGCGTTCCTGCGCCGCGACTCGTCGATCGGCGGGGTCGTCCACGTCACCTCGCCCGAGCCGGTCCGCAACCGGGACCTGATGGCCGCATTCCGCCACGCACCGCACCGCCCGTGGTCGCCACCCACACCGACTCCCCTGGTGCACCTCGGCGCTTGGGCGATGCGAACCGACGCGGCGCTCGCGCTGACCGGTCGCCGGTGCGTGCCCAGTCGCCTTCTCGAGGCCGGCTTCACCTTCGCCTTCCCGGGGCTCGACGGCGCACTCGCCGAACTCACCGGCCGATTCGAAGCGTGATGGTCCGGTGACTGTCGCCTTCGAGGTCCGCACGGAGATCGCCGCGCCGATCGACGAGGTGTTCGACCTGGCACGGGACATCGGCGCGCACGTCGCATCCCAGGCATACGCGCACGAGCGGGCGGTCGCGGGGGTGACCTCCGGGGTGATCGGTCCGGGTGAGACCGTCACCTTTCGGGCCCGTCACTTCGGCGTTCCGTTCCGGCTCACGAGCCGAATCGTCGCCTTCGATCGGCCGCACCGTTTCGCGGATGAACAGATCCGAGGGCCGTTCAAGTCGATCCGGCACGAGCACCTCTTCTCCGAGGCCGACGGTATCGTCACCATGGTCGACCGGGTCTGCTTGGCGGCACCCGTCGGCCCGATCGGGCGACTGGTCGAAAGGGCGCTCCTCGGTTGCTACATACGGAACCTCATCGTCGAGCGGGCCGGGTTCCTGAAGGCGGAGGCCGAGCGCCGCATGCGCATCAAGTGAATCCTGGCGATGCCGGTCGGCGGACGAGTCCGTGTTCCCGCAGCGCCGGACGCCGGTAGGTCTGCCTCCCCCAAGGTACCGGACGCGGAGGTTCGTCCGAGTCGGGCGTCTCTACGTTGAGTGCTGTGTGGGGTCCACCTTCGAGAGCGACGACGTCTCGTTCAGGCCCCGCGGAATGCAAGACCGGCACAAGAGGCGACTCGAGGCACTTCCGGGTGACATCTCGAAGATCTTCCACAGCCGCGGCCGAGGTTCCTTTCCTTCATGGACGTCGCCGGAAGAGCGATCCAGGAAGAGGGCTCGGTCGACGTCTCGAACCTGATCGGCAAGACGAACGACGAGGTCGCCGCGACGACGGAGATCGTGGCGGGGCGTTGATGTAGCCGACGTGCTGTATAGGCTTGCTGTATGTCGGCGACGAGGACACAGGTCTATCTGACCGAGAAGCAACGACGGCGCATCGACCAGGTCACCGCGGCCGAAGGCGTCCCGATGGCCGAGGTGATCCGACGCGCCCTGGACGCGTACCTCGGCGACGAGGAAGGTGCGGACTCGGCACTGCGTGCAACTTTCGGCGCCGTGCCGGACGCGTCGGCGCCGTCACGGGACGACTGGCATCGTGGCTGACATCCTCGTCGACACCGACATCTTCATCGATCATCTCCGAGGGGCAGCTGCCATCAAGTCGGGTCGGAATCGGCTGCACTATTCGGTCGTGACCCGTGCCGAGCTCTTCGCCGGAAACAGCGCGCCCAACCTCGTGATCCAACTCCTCGGCCCGTTCAAGGAGCACGGCATCGATCGTGCCATCGCGGAGCGGGCAGGACGGATCGTGCGTGAGTCCGGGATACGGATGCCCGACGCGTTGATCGCCGCTACCGCTCTGGAGCATCGCTTCTCGGTGGCGACGAGGCACCGCAGGCACTTCGCGAAGGTTCGGGGACTCCGGATCCGCACACTTTGACGATTCGCCGAGCGGGTGAGGGCCGGGCTCGACCTCGGCTGCGGTTGGCTCGATCACCGGGGACGCGAGCGATGCCGCCGGGCCCCTCATGCTGGGACGAGCAGATTCTCGCTGCACACCGGCACGAACCCCGCGGCCATCAGCGCTCGCAGCGACGCCGCATTCGCCGGCGCGACCTGTGCCCAGATGATCTCGTCGGTCGGCGTGAGACAGCGGGCCGCGTGCGCCAGCGATCGTCCGACGCCTTTGCGGCGTCGATCGACGTCGACCTCGAATGCCATCTCCCGCCGTCCCACCAGGCCCCGCCCCAAGACCAGCACCCCGTCTTGATCCTTTGCAGTCGTGAACACCTCGATCTCCGTCCGATGACGCGATGCCTGGTCGACTCGGGCATGCCGCAGACCGTCTCGGTGGGTGTCCAGGTCGACTACCGGTGCGCGGCCCAGGCCCGTCGCGGCGAGCACGATGTCGGCTGCGACCAGACGGCGATGCGATGCCCGCTCCAACCACGACTGCGTGGCCGGGGCGGTCCAGGTCGCAAAATCGCCGTCGGGAAAGTGCTCTCGGACGCGGCGAGGCGCGATCGACGCCGCAATCGTCAGGTGCCCGGTGAACGCGACGACTGCGTCAGCGGTACCCCCGGTAGTGCCCAGGAGGTCGACGGCTCCGTCGGTCGGAGGCGCACTTCCTCTGGCCGCCCGATCGAGTATTTCGGCGAGCGGGTGCATCCGGCAGAAGCTACATCCAGGCCAATCCCCCCGACCGCAGGTACGCCTCCGCCGGGTCACCCGATGGTCAGGACCAGTGTTGTGGAGCGACGGCCGGATTCCAGCCGGGGAACGCCGGACGGCGACGCTGCCGGTTCACGGAACTGAGCCGCGGGGGACGATCCATCGGGTCGGTTGCCCGGTCACTTCGGCGATCATGTCGAAGTCGCGGTCGTAGTGCAGGATCGTCACCTGCTCACGTTCAGCCACGGCAGCGATGAGAAGGTCCGGAAAACCCACCGCGCGCACGTTGCCGTGCCGCCAGAGTTCGGACTGCACATCGAACGCTCGGCGCCAATCGTCGTCGTGCGTTTCGAGCCGCTCGTAGCCGGTTTCGCGGTCGGCGCGGAGCCGGTCGAATTCCGCCGCGGTCCGCGTCGACCAAGCCAGCTCGAGGTCGATCACCGCACAAGTGGCGACCAGGCCCGCCTCCACGAGTGGGACGAGCGCAGATGCAACAGCGGGCCGACGAACACGCGCCAGGGCGCTCGTGTCGGCCAGGTACGTCGCTAGTCCCGCCACGCCTGTTGCAGGATGATCGGATCGTCGAGGTCGGGGAGTTCTCCATCGACCAACCGCTGCAGGTCGCGTCGACGGGCGGCGAGCGCGACGGTCTCTCGAAGCGCAGCGTTGACGGTGTCCTTCTTCGTCGTGGTCTGAAGGGTCTCGGCAGCGTGCTCGAGGGCCTGTTCGTCGATGTCGATCAAGGTCTTTGCCACGCCTCGGAGTATATCTCGCCGCATCAACCGCGTATATGTACCGATCGTGGCTCGACCACTCGCCCAATTCTGGAGCGATTCCCCGCTGTGGGCGGCAGATCGCTCCGGATTTGGGGGAGGATTTCTCGGGGCGGCCCCCGTTTTCAGCCGTGTTCGGCGGCCCAGGCGGCGACCCGGTGGGCGCTCTCGGCTTCGGACAGGTCCTCGACCCGGCACATGATCGACCAGCGCACACCGAAGGGGTCGCGGATGCTTGCGAAACGGTCGCCCGACACGAACGTCGAGAGCGGTTCGCGCACCGTGGCTCCGGCGGCGACTGCTCGCTCCACCACGGCGTCGGCATCCTCGCAGTACAGCCCCCTCGAATAGCAGTCGTCGTCGCATTCGGGCGGAGCGACCAGCCCGTATTCGGGGTTCGGTTCGCCGAGCTGCAGCTGGCCGTTGCCGAAGTCGAGCACCGCGTGGGCGACGACGCCACCCATCTTGGTGACATCGACAACGCTGGCTCCGAAGACGTCCCGGTAGAAGTCGATGGCGCCCTTTGCGCCGGCGATGGCGAGGAACGGGGTGAGGCTGGTCGAGCCGTGCGGCACGCCGGCGGTGGTGTGGTCGCCGGTGACGCCGCGGGTTGGTTCGGACGGTGGGGTGGTGGTCGTGTCGTTCATGGGTTCGACGGTACGGCGAGCATGTGCGGTGTCGCTTGAAGATTCACGACAGATCCCCCGACGGAGACCGAGCGGCTCGGCACGGTGCACGGGCTGGGGGCAGTGCCCGACCCGTCCTCGGGCCCGGGCGGGTCGGCGAAACCCGGCACCTACACTTGGCACGATGTCGGACCCGTCGGCACCCGTTCCCGACGTGCTGAGCCGTCGGGGTGTCCTCTACCCGACGCGGCTTCCGACCTTCACGCGCGTCGAGCCGCCCGAACGGGTCGCCGAGTTGGTGCGGTGGTTCTGGATTCCCGAGTGGAACCTGCCCGCGGGCCGGACCTCACGGCAGCACGTCATCGCCTGCCCGGCACTGAACCTGGTGATCGAGGGTGCGTCGGTCGACCTGTTCGGGCCGGCCACCCGCGCCGGTTACCGAGATCTGACCGGTAGCGGTTGGGCGGTCGGCGCGTTGCTGCGGCCTGCAGCGGTGCCCTCGTTCACCGACGGCCCGGGTACGTTGCGGGACGATTCGGTCGCGGTCGACGCGCCGGATCTGGTGGATGCGGTGACCCGGGCGATGCACGGTGGCGGCGACGACCGGCACGCCCGCACGGTCGATGTGTTCAGCGACTGGTTCACCGACCGAGTGCCCCGACCGGATGAGGCCGCCCGACTCGCGAACGCGCTGGCCGAGCTGGTCGCCACTGATCCGACCATGCTCCACGTGGGCGACGTAGCAGCACGGCTCGGCGTGTCGGCGCGGGGCGCGCAGCGCCTCTGTCGGCGGTACGTGGGTCTGACCCCGGCGGCGATGATCCGGCGACGTCGACTCCAGGAAGCCGCCGAGACCTTGCGTGCCGATCCGGGCGTCGACCTCGCCGATCTGGCGGCCGATCTCGGCTACGCCGACCACGCGCATCTGACCCGGGATTTCCGTAAGGTCCTCGGCTTCACCCCGTCGAGTTATCGGAGTACCCAGCCCGGCTGAGCAATCGCCCGTCGAAACTTCGGGAGGTTTTGTGCGCATGGCGCACGTTTTCTCCCGAAGTGGGATTGTCGGCTGGGCCCGGAGGGGCGCGCGGTCAGGTGCGCGCCAGCAGCATCGCCTCGCCGCCCGAGGCGTGCGCCGCGGGAAAGCCCTCGTCGACGTACCCCGCGACAATGTCCTCGGTGGGGACGACGCTGGCCTCGGCGAACCCGGCCGACTCGGCGACCGCCGACATCTCGTCGGGCGCGTAGAAGCTCAGCCACGGCGTCCCCGACGCGGCCGCGCCCCGGGCCGCTGCTTCGAGACCCGGCCGGTCGGCGTCGTCGAGCAGGTCGAAGGGCACCATGAACGTCATCGCCA
>CAZEAV010000120.1:0-7511 GCA_964510215.1 uncultured Iamiaceae bacterium | reverse complement strand
TCGTCGGACGTCGCGCCTGTGACACCGGCGAGCACGTGGATCCCCTTCGAGCCGGACGACTTGGCGACCGGAGCCAATCCGACGTCGACCAGCCGCTGACGCAGGCGCAGCGCAACCGCACAACACTCCACCGCGGTCGCCGGCGCGCCGGGATCGAGATCGAACACGATCAGATCAGGTTCGCCGATGTGCGGGAACCGCCACATCGGCCCGTGCAGCTCGAGGCTCGCCAAGTTCGCCAGCCACACCAGCGTGGCGACGTCACCTCCCAGAATCGAGTCGACCGTGGTTCCCTCACCGATGGTGATCTGGGCGCGGCGCACCCAGTCCGGAGTGCCACGAGGCGCGTGCTTCTCGAAGAAGTGGTCGCCCGCGATCCCGTCGGGGTAGCGCTTGAGCGTCAGGGGCCGGTCGGCGAGGTAGGCGCACAGTGCCGGCGCGACCCGCCGGTAGTACGCGACGACGTCGGCTTTGGTGAACCCGGAAGCCGGGTACAACACCTTGTCGTGGTTCGTGTGTGCTCCCCGTCGTCGCTGGATCTCGATCGTGGTGGATTCGTCGTCTCCGGATCTCATCCTGCCACTCTTTCCCGCGAACGTTGACCCGATCCACGCGTCCGCGACCGGGGGTCGATCATCCCGAAAGCCGGTCCGTCGAGTCGGTCCGCTTCGCGGTGCCGTCGAGCACGAGCGCCGAGAGCGCGGTCATCCCGCGCGCCGCCTCGACGGTTGTGACCTCTTGTTGCCTGCCGCGGCGGAGCGGGTCTTGCGGGTTCCGCGACGCGCTGCCTCGGAGACTTCTTCGGCGGCCCCCTTGGCCTCGTCCACGACGTCCTCTCCGCGTTGCCGCGCGGCGCGTACCGCATCCACGGTCTCGTCGACGGCGCTCTCCGCGGTGGCACGAACCCTGGAAGCGGACCGGCGAACCGTTGTCGGGCCCGTAGGTCCGCTCCGCCGAGGAGTCACCCCTCGGATGCGGTCGACCACGTCCTGGACGGCGGCAACACCACCCTGGGCGACCCCGCTCACGGTGTCCCCCACCCGGTCCACGATCGCGGCGACCGCGCCGGCGGCCTGGTTCTCGGGTGCGGTCGAGGGAGCATCAGGGTGCGGGTGGGGCGAGGCGGTCTCCCGGGATTCGGCCATCGCTTCACCCAATTCGCCGAGCGCCTTGCGGCCGAGTTCGTCGCGCACCTTCGGAAAGTAGTCGTCCTCCTCTTCCTGTACGTGGTGGCGGACGTTCTCGATCAACACGGTCACCTTGGCGTTGAAGCGTTCGTCCGTGGCATCGGTCTCCTCGAGTTCGGACAGGAGCCATTTGACGACGTGGTGCTCCTCGATACTCTCGAGCACGGTGTCGTCCGTGTCGGGAACCGTGGCTCGGGTGACGGGATAGAACAGCTGCTCTTCGATGGCAGCGTGTTTCGAGAGTGCCTCGATCATCTGGTCGACCAGGTCGCGGCGTGTCTTGAAAGCCCGGTCGCCGGTCTTCTCGTAGTCCTTGAACAGCCTCTCCACGGACTTGTGATCGTTCTTGAGCAGGGTGATTGCATCCATGGAAGGTGACTACCCGCTCGATGGATGCTGAACACGAGCGGTGCCGGATCGGAGTCGGATGTGACGATCGACTCCGGATCGGACGCTGGTCTGGTCAGTATCGGCCTTTGATGACGAAATAGGACCCGCGGATGGTGCCGGCCAGCTTGGAACGTTGCCGCGCGAACTTGAAGCGGTCGGCGAGCTCCTCCGGCACGTCCATACCGTCGGAGAGCTTGAACCCGACAGCCCGCTTGCCGCCGTCCGTGAGGGTGTAGAGCACGTTGACCGACAGACCGCTCTCGTAGAACACGTACGCCCAGCGGATGCCCTCGACCTCGAACTCGGTGGCTTCGAGCGGCGGCGACGCGATTTCGATGTCCCGTTCCTCGGCGAGGATCCGGTGAACCCATTGAATCGTCGGCCCGGCATCCGCGGCTTTCTCGACGGTGAACGTGTGGTCATAGTGATTCTGGAAGTACCGCGCCTCGTTGGCGCGCAAGCCCGCGAGCGCGTCCGCGACAGGCGAGGACTCGAGTCCGATGGTCTCCACGTCGGTGAAGTCCACTGCATGGGTCATGGTCGGCTCCGTTCGCCGTCGGGATGGGGGAGTTGTGGCCGTCGCTCAGTCGGCCGCCATGGCTTCCTGGAGCACCGCCAGCGTGCGGGCTTCCTCGTCGGGGTTGCCCCCCAGCGGCACGGCCGTGAAGTCCGTGGCGCCGCTGGCCGCCATCTCGCCCAACGCGTCACGTACGAAGTCCTCGTTGCCGACGATCGACAGGTCGCCCAGGCCATGGACGCCTTCGCGGTCGAGCATCGCCCGGTAGCTGGGCAGCGTGGCGTAGTCCGCCAGCAGGTCGGCGAGGAACGCCCGCGCCGGTGCGGGATCGTCGGTGACCCAGACCGGGAGCGAGGCGACGATCGCGGGGTCGGGCCGGTCGGCGGCCGCGGCGGCGTCGTTGATGCGCGGCGCGATGTGGGAGCGGATGGTCCTGGGCCCGACACACCACAGGATCGTGCCGTCGGTGCGGCGCCCGGCGACGGAGAGCATCTGTTCCCCCAGGGCGGCGATCATCACCTTGGGAATGCCTGGGGAGGGTTTGGGGTCTTCGCCGGTATAGGACCACGCGTCGCCCTCGCGGGAGGCGGCTCCGGTTGCGAGCAGATCGTTCAGGATCGCCAGGTAGTCGATCATGTGGCGGACGGGTCGGTCCCAGCGCAACCGCAGCCGCTGTTCCACCATGGGGCGGTGGTTCAAGCCGATGCCGACGGTGAGTCGGTCGCCGACGAGCGTCTGGGTGGTCAGTGCCTGGGCCGCGAGCATGTGCGGGTGGCGCTCCCACGTGGAGATCACCGCGGTGCCCAGCGTCATCGACGAGCCGGTGTCACCGTGCGCGCCCAGAAGGGTGAGGGCGTCGATCAGGCCGACCTGGGCCACCCAGTAGCTGGCGAAACCTGACGCTTCGGAAGCCTGGATGTCCTCCAGCACCCCGGCGACTCCATGGGTGAGCATCCGACCCGAGCCGTTGATTCCGTATTGCATGCGCCCGACGTTAGGTCACCGCCCCTCTCCCGTGACGGCCGCCCTGTTCGTGCCGGCTCCAGAGCCCACCCGGGAGGCTCGAGTCGGCCGGGTCACCAATGCGTAGCCCCCGGGTAGCATCCCCGCATGCCGGACGCGCTCGCCGATTTCACCGTCGAGAACTTCACCGACGAGGGCGTGACCCATCCGGTGTACCGGGCAGGCAGCGGCCCCGCGGTGGTCGTCATCTCCGAAATTCCGGGCATCACGCCGCAGGTCGCCGATTTCGCACGGCGGGTGGTGGCGATCGGTTGCAGCGTCGCGATGCCGTCGCTGTTCGGCACGCCCGGGCGAGAGGCGTCGAATGGCTACGCGCTCGCCAGCATGGCCCGCTGTTGCATCTCCAGAGAGTTCACGTTGTTCGCCCGGCGACGTCCCTCGCCGGTCACGACGTGGCTGCGCGGCCTGGCCCGCGCCGAGCAGGCTCGTTGCGGCGGACCGGGCGTCGGGGTGGTCGGCATGTGTCTGACCGGCGGGTTCGCGCTGGCCATGCTGGCCGAACCCGCGGTGCTCGCACCGGTGCTGTCCCAGCCGTCCCTGCCGATCGGCACCAGGGGGGCCAAAGCGGACCTGGGGATCACCGACGCGCAACTGGCCGCGGGGCGCGACCGGGTCGAATCAGAGGGGATGTGCATCCTCGGCCTGCGGTTCACCGGTGATCCGATGGCGCCGCCCGAACGCTTCGAACGGCTCCGCACCGAGTTCGGCGACCATTTCGTCGGCGTCGAGATCGACTCGTCCCCCGGGAACGTGTATCACATCCGCAAAGGGGCGCATTCGGTGCTGACGGCGGATCTCACCGACGAGCCCGGTCATCCGACACGCGAGGCGCTCGATCGGGTGCTGGAGCTGTTCCGGGAGCGCCTGTTGGTCGCGTGAGGATCGATCGGCCGGACCTCGGTCAGGTGAGCGTGTTCGGGACGAAACGGTGGGGACCGAAAAAGCCGATGTGCACCTTGTGAGTCACGCCGTGGCGGTCGTCGTGGAAGTAGATACGGGGGATCAGGTGGTTGCCACCTTCGGCGATCTTCAGGTGCGCCTGCATCTCGATGCGCCCCTCCGGCTGCACCGCCTCGTCCACACAGAACAGGCGCTTGGCACGCAACGCTTCGTTCGTCATCACTGTCTGGGACTCACGCATCGCCAGCTTCTTCTTGCTCGCTGGCCAGGCGAACGGACTCCGATCGGCTCGGCACCACTCCCAGAAGCCGGGCTCGAACGCGGTGTCGAGCGCGAACGCGTTCAGGGCCAACAGCCCCCGCCACGCGGTGCGGCCCCACGCTCCGGCTTCGATGGTCCGGTCCAGCTCCTCCAGGTCCCGGCAGGCGGTATCGGGGAGGACGATCCCGTGCAGATGGCGCTGTGCCGCCGTGGCCGCGGCGACCAGGCCGTCGACATCTGGGGGTGCCGAGGTGGCATCCGGCGTGCCGGTGCGGGAACCGCCGGGCGCGCGGGCGAGTGCCGCCTGGAGGAGGTTGACGCGCCCCTCAGCGTCTTCGAGGTCGGCCACCAGCTCGAGCGAGTGGTCTTCGGCGCGTGCGAGTTGGTCCTCCAGGTCCGCGATTCTCGCTTCCATCCGGGCGTGTTCGGAGGCGATCGCTGCGGTGTCCACGTCCAGAAGCCTCCGCAGCTCCGGATATTCCGCCGGGGCCCGGCGGGCGGCGATGGCCGGCGCCAGCAGCTCGATGATCGTGCTCGGGACCGCGCCCGGAGCGCGTCGGACCCGGTCGGGATCCAGTTGCCGGTGACGCCACGGATTCGGCTCGTTCGGCGAGACCCCGGGCAGATACACTCGCGCCGCGCCCGGTGCAACGACGAGATCCGGGCCCAGGATCTCACCGAGGTCGACCCGGCCGGCCGGGCCGACGAGAAAGACCGCGGCACTGCCGGCGAGCACCCGCGCTGCGTGGGTGCCGGCGTCGCGGCACGATCGCGCGTCGAAGTCCGGCCCCGGGGTCATCACGACCACGGGCAGGTCCCGATCAGCCTTTCCGAGCAGCGTCGCCAGCCTGGGCGCCTCATATGCGTGGAGTGCCGTGGGCGTGACCGCGAGGGGCACCGGACCCCGGTGGGGGCGCACGCCGTCGGCGATCAGACGGGTGGAGAGCTCCGGCGGCTGTACCCGGAACGACGCGAACGCCCGATGGGTGACGCGTTCCGAGTCGACCCAGACCGAACCGGTGCCCGCCGCGGTCGAGGTGGTGACCAGCGTCGTGGTCAGGCGATCCGTACCGTCATCGACGTGCACCCGGCAACGCTGGATCGCCCCTGCGGGTTCGCTTCCCGCCTGGACGAGCGTGTGCGCACCGGCGACGTTCTCCGCCACGCCCGGTGCGAGGTGCCGCGGCCCCGGGTGGCGCAGGTTCACCCACCAGGCGAACGCGTCGAGCGCCCGCTCGTGGATGTGTTCGGCCTCGTCCTGCCAGATGGCCCGATAGATCAACGACATGCGCGTCACCTCCTTTCGGCGGCGTCGTCGTCGTGACGGTGCTCGTCGTCACTCGCGGTCGGGGGGCACCATCGTCGCGCGTGGCCTCGCGTCCGACGGTTCGGCGTCGGACTGACGGGTGACTTCCGCCACTGGGGCTGTTCCGCGCGGTGCGATTTCGTTACCATCGGTAACAGAAGGTTCTGCGCCGGATGGGGCGCGCCACCGACCGGGGAGTCGAGCCTGTGGAACACCTGGATGTCCTGATCGTCGGAGCGGGGTTGTCCGGCATCGGGGCCGCCCATTATCTGAAAACCAAATGCCCGTGGGCGGACTTTGCGATCCTGGAATCGCGTGACGCGATCGGTGGAACCTGGGATCTGTTCCGGTATCCGGGGGTGCGGTCCGACTCGGACATGTACACGTTGGGCTACTCGTTCCGGCCGTGGCCGGGTCCCACGACGATCGCGGACGGCCCGTCGATCCTGAAATACGTGCGCGCGACTGCCGCCGAGGACGGAACCGACGAGGCGATCCGGTATCACCACAAGGTCGTGCGGGCCGAGTGGTCGACCGAGGGTGCCCAGTGGCTCGTCACCGCGGAGCGGACCGACACCGGCGACACGGTGCAGCTCAGTTGCGGGTTCCTGTTCTCCTGCGCGGGCTACTACCGCTACGACCGGGGCCACGCCCCCGAGTTCGCCGGGGTCGACGATTTCGCCGGCACGCTCGTCCATCCCCAGTTCTGGCCCGAGGATCTGGATTACCAAGACAAGCGGGTCGTGGTGATCGGTTCGGGGGCGACCGCGATCACGCTGGTCCCGGCCCTGGCCGAGACCGCGGCGCACGTCACGATGCTGCAACGATCACCCACCTACATCGTCTCGCTGCCCCAGTCGTCGCCGATCGCGAACGGGCTGCGCCGCTGGTTGCCGGGCAACCTGGGCGACGCGGCGACCCGGTGGGCGTTGGCGCTGAGTACACAGGGGATGTACCGGTTGTCCAAGATGTGGCCGGATCGGGTGCGCAAGGTGCTCATGAAGGGCATGGCCGCGGAGTTGCCCGAGGGGTACCCCGTCGCCGAACACTTCAACCCCCGCTACGACCCGTGGGACCAGCGCCTGTGTGTGGTGCCCGAGGGCGATCTGTTCGCCGCGATCTCCGACGGCCGCGCGGACGTGGTGACCGACACCATCGACACGTTCACCGAACGGGGGATCCGCACCTCGTCGGGCGCCGAACTGGAAGCGGACATCGTCGTGTCGGCGACCGGGTTGGACCTGGTGTTCATGGGCGGGGTCGAACTGGTCGTGGACGGCGAGGCCGTGGACATCCCCAACCGGTACGTCTACAAGGGCATGATGCTGTCCGACGTGCCCAACGCCGCGGCGGCGGTGGGGTACACGAACGCGTCCTGGACCCTCAAGTGCGAGCTGACCTGTGATTACGTCACCCGGTTGTTGAACCACATGCACACCACCGGGCTGCGCCAGTGCACCCCGGTGAACGACGATCCCGACATGGGCGAGCAGGCGCTGCTGGGGCTGTCGTCGGGGTACGTGACCCGTTCCGCGGACCGTTTCCCCAAGTCCGGCACCCGCTTTCCCTGGCGGGTCGACCGGAGTTACTTCAAGGACTACCGGGCCACCAAGGGCCACAGCATCATCGACGACGTGATGCGCTTCTCCAATCCCGATCCCGACGCACCGAGGCCGCTCGTGAACAATCCCGAACCAAGCGAACCCCGCACCCGTTTCGAAGGAAGGGTCGCCGCGATCTCGGGCGCGGGTTCGGGCATCGGTCGCGCCCTGGCCGTCGAGCTGGCCCGACGAGGCGCCCACCTGGCCCTGAGCGACATCGACGACGACGGGCTCGCCGAGACGGTTGCGTTGTGTGAAGGGCGTGGGGTGAAGGTGACCTCTGAGCACCTGGACGTCGCCGACCGGTCATCGATGGAGGCGTGGGC
>CAZEAV010000119.1:0-7541 GCA_964510215.1 uncultured Iamiaceae bacterium | reverse complement strand
AGCCGGCATCGTCGACACCCGTCTGGGCATCACGCCAGCCGGCGGGCACATGCTCGGCACACCACGCCCGCACCTCGGCGCGGAACGCCACGAGGTCCTCGGGCTGCCCGGCGTTTCCCACGTCGACCGTCACCGCACGCGATCGTGTCCGAACAACCCGACGAGGCCGACCCGGTCGATACGACGGGCGAGCAGCGAACGGGTTGTCGCCGCACCCCACGGCGCGCGGCACAAAGGTTGGGCGAGCCGGGACACCCAGGAGATCAGCGTCTCGTCGCAGAACCCGATGGCGCCGTGAACCTGGTGGGTGATCCTGAACACCACGCGAGCCGCCTCCAGGGCCGCCAGGCGCAGTGCCAGGGCGTCGTCGATCGCTTCGGGGCGACCGACCTGGATGCTCCAGAGCGCGTACCGGGCGAGCACGGCGACCCCGGCGCGCTCGACCTCGGCTTCGGTCAGCGCGAACTGCACCCCCTGGAACGACGCGATCGGTCGGCCGAACTGTTTCCGGTCACGCACGTATCCACAGGCCTCGGCAATGGCACGGTCGAGATGCCCGAGCAGGGTCCAGGCCCCGAGAACCAGCCCGAGAGCCACCCCCGTCGGGTCGGAACCCTCAGATGGCGAAACGCGCAGCGCGGCCAACGCCGGGTCCGTCAGCATCCCGGGTCGCGCGTCGACGGCATCCACCCGGTACCGGTTGCCCGCGACGTCCACCGCGGCCCAGTCCAGGTCGGTGCCACCGATGCGCGCCCGCGCATTTACCGGATCGATCACCACCAGCGCGTCGACGGTTGTTCCTTCTCCCGGCGCGGCTCCCCGGCCCGCGAGCCGTTCGGCAATCGGATAGTCGACCACTGCCCAGCCCGCGGCCTGGCACAACGCCGCGGCGGCTTCCAGTTCGTCGGGGTCGTCGCGCGGCTGGAGTTCCCATGCGCCCAGGTCGCCGAGCACCCCCTCCTGGGCGCGGGCGCGCTGGTCGCGCGCCGCGGTGCCCAACACGGCCGGATCGTCGAATCCGGCTTTCGAGAACGCGGCGCGGGCGTTGGCTCCGAAATCGAGCGCGTCGTCACTCAGCTCGACGGACAGCCGGGCATCGGGCCCATCGCCCCGGCCGACCGCCGGCGCCGATCCCGACACCGGGTCCGCGGTCAAGGCCCGGGCGAGCAGGATCCGCTGGGTCTCGGTCGTGCCCGAGGACACGGTCGCGGCCCGTGAGTATTTCCAGTGGTCCTCGACGGCGCGGGCGAACCGGGCGGCCCGGGCGTCGGTGATCGGCGCCGCATCGACGATGTCCCGGAGCACCTCGGCGGACTCCTGGTCGAGTGTGGTGACCGCGATGCGGTAGGACGCCGCGTCGGCCGGATCGACGCCGCCCGCGTCCTGGGCCTGGACGACCTTGTAGGCCAGCAGCCGGGCCTGCCGGGTGCGGACCGCCATGCGCGCCCAGTCGCCACGCAGGCTCTCGCCGAGTGCATCCCAGTGGGGGCCCAGCACCGTGGGGGCGGCTTGCAGCAACCGCTCCACCCGCGCGTAACGGGCGATGCCGACCCGTTCGAACGCGAGCACCTCGCGCACCACCGACCAACCATCCCCCACCGTGCCGAGCACGGCGTCGTCGGCCAGGACGACGTCGTCGAAGAACACCTCGTTGAGATGGTGCGGCCCGAGCATCGTGGCGAGGGGCCGCACCGTGATGCCAGGGGCGTCCATCGGCACCAGGAAGATGGTGAGGCCGTGCTGTTTCCGCTCACCGGTCGAGGTGCGTGCCAGTAGAAAACACCACTGGGCCATGGTGGCGTACGAGGTCCAGATCTTCTGGCCCGAGATCCGCCAGTGGTCGCCGTCGCGGCGGGCTGCGGTGCGCAGCGACGCCAGGTCCGAACCCGAGTCGGGTTCGGAGAATCCCTGGCACCAGATCACCTCGCCACGCGCGATGGGCGGCAGATGGCGCCGTTGCTGTTCCGGGGTGCCGTTGCGCAACAAGGTCGGCCCGACCCAGTTGACCCCCATGTACTGCGCACCACGGGGTTCGTGGTGCGCCCACATCTCCTCGCGCACCGCGGTCTGTTCCCACAACGACGCGTCGTGCCCACCGTAGGCGGCCGGCCACGCCGGGCACAGCAGGCCGTCCGCGGCGAGGCGGCGACAGAACGACTGGGCGAGCTCGAGATCGGCCGGGTCGTCGGTGAATGCACCGAGCCACCCGGCCGGGATCTCCGCGTCGATCAGGTCGCGGAGGCGTCGGCGTAACACGTCGACATCAGCCCCCATCGAGAAGTCCACACGGCGCATCGTAGTGTCCGTTGTGCGATACCTGACACGCGCGTCAGGTCGGAACCCGACCGCGGCAACCCATGCGGTCGGGCGCGGCGGATCCGGCACGCCCTTCTGGACCGGACCTCCTCCCCCGCCGGCTCCGACGGCTCAGCGCGCGGTCCAGCCGGCATCGACGGTGATCGTCTGTCCCGTGGTCGATCTTCCGGCATCGGAGACCAACCACAGCACCGTCGCGGCAAGCTGCTCCGCGGTCGGGTCCTCACCCAGCGGGGTGTTCCGCCGGAGCCACGTACGGCCCCGTTCCGAATCGAACAGTGCGGCGGTGATCTCGCTTTCGAAGAAACCGGGGGCCAGGGTGTTCACCCGGATGTCATGGCGCGCCCACTGCACCGCCAGCTCCACGGTCAAGCCCGAGAGCCCGCGCTTCGCCGCCGCGTAGGACGCCTGGGGAATGCCCGGGACACCGACCACACCGCCGATCGACGCGACCATCACGATCGCCCCGCCGCCCGCCGCGGCCATGTGGGGCTGCACCGCCTGGGCGAGACGGAACGGAGCGACGAGGTTCACCTCCAGGGTGGCTCGGATGTCCTCGGCGGACTCGGCTTCGGCCCGGGCGTCGCTGATGCGCGCCCCGGCCGCGTTCACCAGTACCCGCGGCGTCCCCAGTTCCTCGACGACCCGGGGAATCACCCCGTCGACTTCGTCGTCGTCGGCCAGATCCGCAGCCACCGCGACGCCGTCGACCGACGCCGCGAGCTCGGTGAGGCGTTCCCGACGACGCGCCACCAACGCCACCCGGGCACCGGCCTCGGCCAACGTGCGGGCGACGGCCGCTCCCAGGCCCGAGGACGCACCCGTGACCACCGCCACCCGGCCGTCGAGATCGAACCGGGCCGCCACCGCGTCCGCGTTCACGGCGACGACGTCGTGGGGGCGAACATGCACACGACCATCGGGTCACCATAGGCTCACCGGTGGGCGCCGACGGGCGCATTCGCACCATGACCGCACCATCCACCACATCCCAGGCGGCGCCTCCGGCGACCCGTGCCCGATCCGAGGGGCCGACACTGTTGTGTCGCGGAAACCGGCTGGACACCTCCGGCCCCCTGGTCATGGCCGTGGTCAATGCGACCCCCGACTCGTTCTCGGACCGCGAGCGGCTGACCACCACCGACGAGCGGGCCACGAAATGCTTCGAAGCGTTGGACGCAGGAGCGGACCTGTTGGATCTGGGCGGCCAATCCGGCATCACCGGCGTGCCCGAGATCGCCGAGGAGACCGAGATCGCCCGGGTCGTCCCACTGGTGGAGGCCGTCGTCGCCGAACGCCCCGACGCGGTCATCTCGGTGGACACCTACCGTCCAGGGGTCGCCGCCGCGGCCATCGCCGCCGGCGCGGCGATCATCAACGACGTCTCGGGACTGGCCCATCCCGACATCATCGACGCGTGCGTGGCCCATGGGTGCGGCCTGGTGGTCATGCACACCCGCGTCGCCCCCAAACACAAGCTCCTCGACCCGGATCTGTACGACGACGTCGCCGGTGATGTCGTCGCCATGTTGGAAGAGTGCATCGCGACAGTCACCGAACGCGGGCTCGACCGGGACGCGATCATCGTGGACCCGGGCATCGACTACGCCAAGACCCCGTACCAGTCGCTCCAGGTCCTGCGCGAACGCGACCGGCTCCGGCCGCTGGGCCGACCGGTGCTCTGGGCCCTGTCACGCAAGGACTTCATCGGCGCGATCACGCACCGCCCCCCGGCGGACCGGCTCGCCGGCACCCTGGCCGCGATCGGCGCGGTCGGCATCGGACCCGGCGCGATCTTCCGGGTCCACGACGTCGCCGAGGTGGTCGCGTTCATCCGCGTCACCGCCGCGTTCGGATCCGACGCCACGCTGGATCCCACGGACAACCTGGACCTCGACCTGCGACGGGAATCGTGACCCTTGCACCGGGGCGGACCGTCGACACCGGAGCGCTCCTGGCCCACAAGGCCGACACCACCGTCACGGTCTGTCTTCCCGCTCACGACGAAGCCGCCACCGTCGGCGACATCGTCGCCGCGATCCGCACCGATCTGGTCAGAAGGGTTCCACTGGTCGATGACATCGTGGTGCTCGACGACCACTCCGGTGACGCCACCGCCGAGATCGCCCGGGCCGCCGGGGCGCGGGTGATCGCCAACAACCAGGTCCTCGCCGCGGCCGGTTCCCGCCGCGGGAAAGGCGAGGCCCTTTGGAAGTCCCTCGCGTCGATCCACACCGACGTGATCATGTGGATCGACGCCGACATCGTCGATTTCGGTACGCATTTCGTCACCCGCCTGCTCGAGCCGCTGCTGGGTGACCCGGACATCGTGCTGGTCAAAGGCCACTACGAGCGCCCGGTCGGCGCGGGTGGACTTCCCGGCGGCCGGGTCACCGAACTCGTCGCACGACCGGCGCTCTCGTTGTACTTTCCCCATCTCACCGTTTTCCCCCAGCCGTTGAGTGGCGAGATCGCGGTGCGCCGCGCGGCGCTGTCGAGCATCGGCTTCGCCGCGGGATACGGCGTGGACGTGGGGCTGTTGATCGACGTGGCGGCACGGTACGGGCTCGACCGTGTCGCCCTTGCCGATCTGGGCGTTCGCATCCACCGCAACCGCCCCCTGTCCGATCTGGCGCCCCAGGCGTACGAGGTGCTCGGCACAATCCTGCGCCGCGCCGGCGTGCCGATTCCGCCCCGGGCAGCGCTGCGCGCTTCGGATGGGACCCTGCTGCAGGGACTCGTCGAGGACCGCCCCCCGCTGGACACGCTGCCCGACGACTGGGCGGACCCCGCGCACGGGGAGCGGTGAACACTTCGAAAACCGCGGCGAGCCCCGCGAGGCCGAACCGACGGGACGACCCGGCGCTCGCGTCGATTCTGAAGCGCTGGGACACGTCGGGACTACGTGGCCTCACCGGGCACCCCGATCGACCCGGCCTGGATCCGCCGCCGGGACTGGTGCCGCGGCTCGACACGGTCGCCGCCGCGCTCGTCGACGCCTCCGCCGGTCGGGTCGCGGTCGACCCGCTCGATCTGCTCGGTGAACGGGCAACGCACCGCGCCTCGTCCAGGCAGGGGCGGACCAGTTGCGGGGGCGACACCAGGCTGTTGCGCACCGCAGACGGTTGGCTGGCCCTCACGCTTGCCCGGGATACTGATGTCGAGCTGCTCCCGGCGTGGCTGTGCACGACCCCGGTGGATCTGCCCTCGGACTACCCGCTGGGGCCTTCCGAATGGAACCGGATCGCGGGGCTGGTCGCCGACCGGCCCGGCGAGGCGCTCGATGTGCAGGCCGGCATCCTCGGCCTCGCGGTCGGGCTCCTCGCCGACCGTACGGCACCGACGGCGGCACGCCCGGTGGGGGGATTACCGGTCCGGGCGACCCGTCTCGGGGACGCCCCGCCTGGTCGCCCCGGTGCGATCTCGGTGTTGGATCTCTCCGCGTTGTGGGCCGGCCCGCTCTGTGGCCGGCTGCTCGGTCGGGCCGGCGCGCACGTCACCAAGGTCGAATCGACAGCCCGACCCGACGGAGCGCGGGCCGGAAACCCGGCATTCTTCGCCGCACTGAACGACCACAAGACCCGCCGCAGTGTCGATCTGGGCGATCCGCGCGGCGTCGACGAGCTGACGGAGATGCTCTCGGATGCCGATGTCGTGATCGAGTCGTCTCGTCCTCGTGCGTTGGCCCAGCTCGGCATCGACGCGTGGGCCCTCGCCGCGCGGGGTCCCCGCGTGTGGGTCTCGATCACGGGATATGGCAGAACCGGTCCGGACGACAACCGGGTGGCCTTCGGAGACGACGCGGCGGTCGCCGGCGGCCTGGTCGCCCGGGACGCCGCCGGCGACCCGGTGTTCTGTGGCGACGCGATCGCCGACCCGGCCTCGGGGCTGGTCGCGGCCACCGCCGCGCTCGCCGCGCTGGCCACCGGCGGCCGGTGGCTGATCGACGTCGCCCTGACCGGCGTCGCCGCGTACCTGGGACCAACCGGGACCGCCGATGCGGACACCCGAGAACCGCACCACGACGACTCGCTACCCTGCAGCCCGTGACCGCGCACCAGGCCGAGCAGGCCGCCACGTTTCTGTCGTTGCACCGTCCGGGCGAGCCGCTGTTGCTGCCCAACCCCTGGGATCTGGGCTCGGCGGGGCTCTTCGCGTCGATGGGATTCCAGGCACTCGCCACCACGAGTTCGGGTTTCGCCGCGTCGCAGGGGCGACGGGACGGTTCGGTGTCCCGGGACGACGCGCTCGGACACTGTGCGGCGATGGTGGCCACCACCTCGCTGCCGGTTTCGGCGGACCTGGAACACTGCTTCGCCGACGATGCCGCCGGGGTCGCCGAGACGATCCGTGGGGCGATCGACGCCGGCCTGGCGGGAGCGTCGATCGAGGATTACTCCGGCGATCCCGAGACCGGCATCCTGGCGGTGGAGGAGGCCACCGAACGGGTGGCTGCCGCCGTCGAGGTCGCCCATGGCGGCGACGTGCACCTCGTGCTGACCGCCCGTGCGGACAACGGTTTCCACGGCATCGGGGACCTCGCCGACACCATCACCCGCCTCCAGCGCTTCCAGGAGGCGGGAGCCGACGTGCTCTACGCGCCTGCGCTGTCGAGTGTCGACGACGTCCGCACGGTGGTGGAGTCGGTGGACGTGCCCGTGAACGTCCTCGCCTGGCCCGGGCTGCACTCGGTCGCGGCGCTCGCCGAGGCCGGCGTGGCCCGCATCTCGATCGGCGGCGCGTTCGCGTTCGCGGCCTACGGCGCGGCCGCGCGCGCCGCCGCGGACCTGCTGGCCGGCACCTTCGCGTTCGGTGAGGCCGCACACACCGGACGGGCTGCGATCATCGGCACGCTGAAAGGCTGAAGTGGCGCCCCCGAGGGCGCCGCACCACATCAGGCGAGGCTGAACACCACCCGACCGCGCACTTGGCCGTCCTTGATCCGGCGTGCCAGTTCGGGCGCGTCGGCGATGGGGTGGGTGTCGGTGAGCGAATCCAACAGATCGAGGGGCAGATCCGTGCCCAATCGAGCCCAGGCCGCTCGTCGCAGCTCGATGGGCGTCATCACGCTGTCGACGCCAGCCAGGGTGACCGCGCGCAGGATGAACGGCGCGACCGTGGCCGGGAAGTCCATGCCACCCACGAGACCACAGGCCGCGACGGCGCCGCCATAGCGGGTCTGGGAGCACACGTTCGCCAACGTGGTGGAGCCGACCGTGTCCACC
>CAZEAV010000118.1:0-7593 GCA_964510215.1 uncultured Iamiaceae bacterium | reverse complement strand
CACCGGTGGTGCCGAGCGAAGAACGCCAGGGCGATCTCCGTCGCGTCGACCGATGCCGCGGCAGGAACCGCATCGGCGGGATCGGCGGTCGAACCGGGCCAGGCGTGACCGCCGCCTTCGACGCGGTAGAGCACCACCTGGGAGCTCGCTTTGCATCCCTGCCACGCAACTCGCACGACCTTGGCCGCGACCCGGTCCTCGGTCGGCTCCGCGGTACAGCCGTCGATCCGGGCCCATGTGGCCATGTTCGCGTCCGTGCCCGCACCGCCGCCGACGGCGCCCTTCGCCCCCGGCGCATAGGGAACGATCGGATAAGCCGTGCCGTGGAACGCCACGATCGGCATCGGTCGCTTGCAATCGCCGGGGAACTGCACCGAGAGCGCGGCGATGGCCGCGACCCGGTCCTCGTTGGCACACGCGTACGCGGCCGCCATGAACGCGCCGACCGAGAACCCGGCCAGGTACACCCGGGCTTCGTCCACACAGTGGGTGGCCCCGACCTTTTCGAGCATCGCGGTGATGAAGGCCGCGTCAGGACTCGTGCCCGATGGCTGCCACATCGACGGCGATCCGCCGGCGGCCGGGGTGAGCACGATCATGTTCCGCGCGGCGGCCCCGGCCGGGAACTGCGAATAGGAGTCGATCTGATCCGGGCTCTGGCCCATCCCGTGCAGGACCACGACCACGGGCGCGGGCATGCCCGAGTCCACACCGTCGTCGGAGAGCACATAGGTGCGCGCGGTCCCATCCACGGTGATCGACTTCTCGGCGGCACTCGTGGCGGCACCTGAGGCGCCCGGCGCAGGCGATGTCGTCGAATCGCCGGACGACTGACAGCCCGCCGACGGGCGCACCCCTGCCAGCGAGGTCGGGGTCGACGTGGCGCGAGTCGTGGGCTGCCGCGCCGAGTCGGAACTGCCCGAGCCGCAACCGGCGAGTGCCCCCAGAACCGCCGCGACCGCCGAGATCGCGCGCAGACGACGAGCGAGCCGGCAACCCGACCGAAAGGTGGCCGTCATCGCTCCGGCTTCCCCAACATCATCGTGAACATGATCTCGGTGGCGTCGAGGTCTGCCGCGCACTTCCCGAACGACTTCTCCATGCCCGGTATGCACTTGCCGGGCCAGGTGTGTCCGCCACCCTCGATGATGTACAACTTCGTCGTCGCCTCGCAGTGCTCCCAGCGCCGTTCGGTCACGTCGCTCGACAGGCGGGTCGTGACCGGTTTCGGGGCGCAATGGTTGTGTTCCGCCCAGCGCTTCATCGACGTCTCCACGCCGGGTGGGGTCGGAGTACCGGCAGGGACCTTGCCGTGGTAGTAGTTCCGCTTCGCGATCGTCACGGAGTTCAGGCCGCCTCCGGCGAAGGGCACGAAGGGGTCCTTGGTGCCACCGAACGCGACGATCGCGGTCGGCGGCGTGTCGCAGGGTCGGTTGTATTCCACTCCCGAGATCGCGCCGATCCCCGCGATGCGTCCGCCGAGGCGACACGCGAGCAGCGACGACATCTGGGCACCGTTGGACATGCCGAGCGAGAACACCTTGGCGGTGTCGATGCACAGGGTGGCTTCCAGATGATCGAGCAGGTCGGCGATGAACTCGACGTCGTCGTTGTGCTTCACGGGCGCGGCGTTCCAATAGGGCTTGTTTCCCTTCCCCAGCAGCCCCGACGGGGAGACCGCGATGAAGTCACGGTGCTTCGCCTCGTCGGGCAGGCCGGCCATGGGCGGTACGACGTGATAGTCGATCGTGAGCGAATGAAGGGTGAAGATCAGCGGCAACGCCGTGGTGCCGTCATAGTCGGCCGGCACGATCAGCTCGTAGCGCCGTTGTCGACCACCCGAGGTGATCGTGTCGTCGGTGGTGCCGGGCGCGGCCCGATGACCCGCTCCGCACCCCGCGGACGGCCCGGACACGCGGTACAGACGCTCGCGGGAACCGCCCCCGCGGGTTGTGGTGGAACGCGCCGCCTGGGCGCCCGAGCCCGACGAACACGCCGCGATGCAACCCATCAGTACAACGAGTGCCGCCGCCGGCGCGCCGAGCTTCACGTTCAGGCTTTCGCCTCGAGCGCGATGACCCCGCCCTTCCCCGGGCCGCCGAACAGGATGAACCCGTAGCCCCACACCACGCGACCGTCGACGATCGCCGGGCCGCACGCGGTCTTGTCCGGAGCGTCCATCTTCCACAGCGTTCTGCCGCTGTCGACTTCGAGTGCGAACAGGTGGCCCTTGTCCGTGCCGACGAACGCGATGCCGGGAACCGCCGAGACCGGTCCGAACACCTTGCCGTCCAGCTTGTCGGTCGCCCAGCGGATCTTGCCCGTCGCGGGATCCAGGTTGAACACCCGCGAGAAATCGGTGGGGGCGTTGGTCTCGGGGTCGCCCAGGTTCGACGACGCGATGATCGCACCGTCGACGAACGCGGCGGAACCGATTGCACCGCCGAACGCGCTGCCGGGGGCGAGCTGCTTCTTCCACACCTCCTCACCGGTGTGCCGGTCCATGGCATGGAAGGTGCCGCCCTTGTCGCAGCCACCGACCAGATCGCGCCCGTTGGAGGTCCACAGGTTCGGCGACGCGCCCAGGTCCGCGTCCTTGCCTCCTGGATGGCCCATCGAGAACACGTCCGGGTAGGTGAACTGTCGGGACCACTTGAGCTTGCCGGTGTGGTAGTCGATGGCGAGCAGCGAGTCGGCGAGCTCGGGGGTGGGAGGGGCGAGACCCTGGCCAGTGCCCACAAAGGCCAACCCCCGCTCGGTGTCCACCGCGGGCGTCGACCAGATGCCCGCACCCGGACCGTTCTTCGCGTCCGCATCGGTGGAGAAGAAGTTCCAGCGCTGCTTGCCGGTGCCGAGATCCCAGGCCCCGATGGACCCACGGAAGGAATAGGTCTGCTTGTTCAACATGTTCTCGAAACTGGCCGTGCCCTGGAGCACCAGGTCGTCCACGATCACCGGCGACGCGTTGATCTGTGCCTGCGGGTGTTCGTTCGTGGCCGCCTTCCAGATCTGTTTGCCGGTCCGGGCGTCAAGTCACACCAGGGTCTTGCCTTCGGCGAAGTAGGCCCGCTTGCCATGCACCGCCGGGGCGGCCACGAACTGCCCGCCGACCTGCTGGCTCCAGATCTTCTTGCCGGTCTCCACGTCGACGGCATGTGCGCCGCCCTGGTAATCGGCGAAGTACGCGACACCGTCGACCACCGCCGGAGTTCCCACGACGCCGACCAGGTCGTCGATGTGCCACACCGTCTCGAGTTCGGAAACGGTCGATCGGGTGATCTTGCGCTCCGCGACGTTGGTGCGGGTCTGGAACAGGTCGTGGCCGTAGAACGGCCACTGGGACCCTTTCGATACCGAATGCGACCCCTTGGGGACACTGGTGGTGGCGGCCACCTGCTTCGCGCCGCCGGAACTGCTGGAGGAACAGCCGACGAGCGCGACCGTGAGCGCGGTGGCGGGGGCGGCGACGAGAAATGCCCGACGGGACAGGTCGGGTTCGATCCGTGGGTGATGACGCGACATGCGCCAGAGCACAGCACATGCGATCCCCGACTGCCGGGCCTGGGCTGAACGTCCCTTCAGGCCCCGACGCGGCGGTCCGTCGACGGCGTCGGGGCCGGGCTCGGCGGGACATGGGCGGGAAGGCGGACCGACAGGCGCGCGCCGCCACCCGGCGCTTCCTCGGCCCAGATCGTTCCCCGGTGCGTCGCCACGATCGCCGCGGCGATCGCGAGGCCCAGCCCGGTGCCCGACCGCCCGTTCGTGCGGGCGTCGTCAAGGGTGGCGAAGCGCTCGAAGATCCGATCGCGGTCGGCGGCGGGAATTCCGGGGCCGTCGTCGTCGACGACCAGTTCGACGGTGTCACCGAAGGTGTGGACGGTGAAGGAGATGGCGCGGTGGGCATAGCGGACGGCGTTCGCGGTGAGGTTCGCGACCACGCGGGCCAGGTCGGTGTCGCTGCCGGTGACCTGGCCACCGGACACCCGGGTGGTGTCCACGACGAGGTCGCCCTTCGCCCTGATGCGGCGGGCCTGGGTCAGCACGAGATCGTCGAGATCGACAGGTTCTTCCGGCGGATCCGCGCCACGGTCCGCCGTGGAGAGCACCAACAGTCGATCGACGAGATCCTGGAGTTCTTCGACGCGGGCGAGCGCTTCGGCCCGGGTGAGCACCGTCAGCTCCGGGTCGTCGGCCTCGGCTTCCAGGTTCACCCGGAGGGCCGCGATCGGCGTGCGAAGGTCATGACTGGCATCGGCCACGAAGCGACGCTCCGCGGCCATCGCCGCTTCGAGACGCTGGAGCAGGTCGTTCAACGTGGTGGCGAGGCGGTCGAGTTCGTCGCGCGTTCCCGGCAACGCCAGCCTCGTGGCCAGGCGGTCGTCGCCGACCTTCTCCACCGTGCGCCGCATCTGCTCGACCGGATGCAGCGCCCGGCCGACCACCCAGAAGATGACCACGCCCAGCAACGCACTGCCGAACACGATCAGCGCCACCAGCAACCTGGTCAACGTCGACCCCACGGCCGCGACGTCATGGGACGAGCGGGCCAGGATCAACGAGACATGCGCGTTCCCCGGTGCCGCCACGACCAGCGACCGGACCGTGCCGAGTCTTGCGTCGTGCACGGTGGCGATCGTGCCGTTCGCCTGGGCCTCCTTCATGAGCGCCGGACGATGCCGCACCTGCGGGCTCATCCCGGAAACCGCTCCCGTGGAACGATCGAGGAACTGCACGTACAACCCGTTCGGACCCTCCGATGGTGAGATGGGGGTACCGGTGGTGAAGGACCGCTCGGCGAAGTCGGCGTCCGCGCGCAAGGTCCGGTCGATCTGGTCGGTCATCGCGTGCTCCACCACCTCGGTCACCAAGACACCCGAGAGCGACAGCGCGGCAACAACCACGACCAGTGCCCCGGCGGTGATGCGAAATCGCAACGACAGACGGCGACGCATCACACGACCGCACGATCCGTGGCCGTGCAGAACCGGTAGCCGCTCCCCCGGACGGTTTCGATGGCGTGGCGTCCGAAAGGCTCGTCGAGCTTGTGGCGCAGGTGCGAGATGTACACCTCGACGATGTTCGGGTCGCCGTCGAATTCCGCACCCCACACCGCCGTCAGCAGTTCGCCCCGGGCGACCAGGGTGTCGGGATGGTCGAGCAGGTGGGCGAGGACCTCGGTCTCCCGTGAGGTCAACGCGACGGCCGTGTCCCCCACGAGGCACCGCCGCCGCACCGGGTCGAGGCGCAGGCCTCCCACTCTCGGCCAGTCGACCCGCCGCAAGGGACGGCGCAGCAGCGCCTGGATGCGTGCCACCAGCACGACCGAGGACACGGGCTTGACGAGGTAGTCGTCCGCACCGGTCTCGAGCCCCTCGACCTCGTCGAACTCGCCCGCCTTCGCGGTGAGCATCAGGATGGGGGTCCAGACCTCGGCGGCCCGCAACTCACGACAGACCAGGTACCCGTTCAATCGGGGCAACATCACGTCCAACACCACCAGGTCGAAATCACCGCGCAGCGCCGCGTCCCTGCCCGTCATCCCGTCCGCGCGGTGGTCGACCTCGAAACCCTCGGATCGCAGGAGACGGCACAGGCCACTCGCCAGGGACCGGTCGTCCTCGATGAGCAGGATCCTCACGGTTCCAGCCTCCCATGTGGGACGAGCCGATGCTCGCCGCGCCCCGACGGCGACTGAACGACCGTTCAGGCCCGCGGCGGACCCGACAGGTCGATCGGGGTCCACATGGTGAAGCTGATGTGGGCGACACCCAGGTAGTCGACGAGGCGACCCTGATCTTCCAGGGACCGCAGACACGGTCCGGCGACCCCGGCTCCTCCGGCCATGAAGATGTAATCGGCGACCGACAGCAACAGCGGCCCGGAGTCGACATCCCCGGGCTGCACGGCCGCATCCACCTCGAGCTCGGGCCGACACGGATTCGACCGGTCGACGGGAACGCAGTGGTAGACGACCCCCTCGGTCACCGACAGCGCGCGGATCCTCAAGGTCTGATCATCCGGCTCGGCACCATCCCCACCGTAGATGGCCTCTCGTCCACGCGCCGGAAGTCCGGCACGACTCAGGCCCCGGGTGTCGGCATGACGACCGCGCTGCACATGGCGACCAGGTCCGCGACGAACTCGGCCGCCGCGGTGTCCAGCGCTGCGCCCTCGTCGATCCGGCGGGCGCGCTCGGCGGCCATCCCGGTCAACAGCATGATCATGCCCACCACCCGTTCGCGCCGCTGCGGCGCGCGCCCGGGCGCCCGGGCCTCGATCTCGTCCAGGATGCGCGCCAGGTGTTCGGTCGTCGCGGCATCCGAGGCGATCCGCCAGGCGGCGAACCGACCGCGGAGCTGCGCGACGATCCGGAGATAGGAGCGACCACCCCCGTCGTCGAGCAGTTCGGCATACGGTTCGACCAGACACGCGACCAACTCGGCGACCGACGGGTGCGCCGAGAGCGCGTCACGGCGCCGCCCCCGCCCCGCATCGACCGGCCCGCCCCGGCGCGCCAGGATCTCCAACAGCAGGCCCTCGCGGGACCCGAAGTGGTACGAGATCGCCGAGACGTTCCGTTGCCCCGCGGCCTCGACGACCTCTCGGGACGTGACCCGGTCGATGCCACCACGGGCGAAGAGCCGCTCGGCTTCGTCGAGCAAGCGATCCCGCGTCGACGCGGTCGCGGTCGCCGCGTCGGCGGCGACCGTCCGATGCGCGATCACGACGTCGGATCCTGCGGGCGCGACGGCCGGGTCGGCCTCAGCTCCCGAGCGGCTTGAGCGCGTTGGTCGGAATCACCTCGGGCACCCGCAGATCCTCGGGCAACTCGGTGAAGGCCGGGTACTTGCGCTCGGCCGTGCGGCGCATCGTCGTGGTCCGGTGCTCGGGCTCGGTGTCGAACTCGGGAATCACGTGCGTGCCGAAGAGCTCGATCATCTCCAGCACTTCGTCGTGTTCGAATCCCTCGTTGGGAAGGCCGAACACGAGCTGGTCGGTGCCGACCTCTTGGTACCGCGCGATCTGTTCGAGCACCTGCTCGGGTGTGCCACACAACAGGTAGCCGTTGTCGATCGCGTAGTCGAGCTCGTCCTCGCTCCGGATAGCCCGGGGCGGGTCCGGCCAGGTGACCGCGTTCTTCGCCTTCGGAATCGTCGAGTGGTACAGCGTGATCAGCGAGTTCAGATACCCCCGACCCGCCGACATCGCGATTTCCCGCGCCCGCTTGCCATCGGCCAGACACACCACGGCGTTGGTCATCATCACGTTGTCGTTGACGAACTCACCCAGCGGCTCGGTGCAGTCCGCGATTCCTTCCTTGTAGGCTTCGATACGGCCTTTCAGGTTCATGACCGGTTCGAAGTTGAACGCGATGGCGCCGATGCCCAGGTTACCCGCCTTGGTGAAGGTGGGAGGGCTCCCACAGCCCAGCCACAGCGGCGGGTGGCCCACGCCGTAGGGCTTGGGCAGGATGTTGTGCGACGGGGGCACCCGGAAGAACTGCCCTTCGAAGGAGTAGTCGCGGGTCTCCCACATGCGGATGAGTTCGGGCATCACCTCGTCCCACATCTCCTTGGTCTCCGAGGTGTGCAG
>CAZEAV010000117.1:0-7615 GCA_964510215.1 uncultured Iamiaceae bacterium | reverse complement strand
TACTTTTCCGCCGAGCTTTCCGACAAAATGTCCGACGTCGCGGACGTGGTGTTCCGCGTCAACCACGACCTGGTGGTGCTGAACGACAAGAGCAATGGCGCGGCGTGGGTCGTGCCCCAGCGAGGATCGCCGGTCCAGGTGACCGGCTGGCAGAAATCCGAGAAGCAGACCACGAAGAACAAGAAGCAGACGAACGTCGATCTGCCCCATCCCATACGGGACTGCGCCGCCGACAAGAGTGTGAAGCTCGAGGCGCCCGACGTCGCGATCGGGGCCCGGGTCGGCATCCCTACGCGTCTGACCCTGGGCCAGATCAAAGGGCTTCCGGCGCCGCATTGCCACGTGATCGAGATCACCGACGTGTCCCTCGACGCGTCGAAAGGTGTCGCTCAGGTTTCGGGTCCCGGCGACGCCGTGCAGTTCACGATGCAACACGCCGGCACTGCAACCGCGAAGTACTCCGTCAGCGATGGCGCGTCCACTGCCCATGGCACGATCACGATCGCCGTGCACGCGATGGACAAGGCGCATGACAAACGCCCCGATCCGCATCACGATCGCCGCACGCCGACGTTCGCCGTGGCCGGACAGACCATGTCCTACAACGCCCTCAAGGTGGCCACCGATCCCGAAGGTGACCCGATCAGCCTGGTGGATGCGTGCGTCGGCCCGACATCGTGCCTGGACCGGCCGGCCGGCGAGCGCTCGTCGACCGACGGGGCGGTGCAATTTCAGCCCGACGGGTGGATCCGCTATACCGCGCCCCAGACCGTCAAGGGCTCCAAGACGTTGTCGTTCCGGCTCGCAGACCAGTGGGGAGCGACTGCCGACGATTCCGTGGACGTGACGATCCAGAACGCCGACAAGGTCGCTCCGGTCACCCACGACGATCGGGTACGGGCCATCCAGGGCCAGGTGACCAAGGTCGACGTACTCGGCAACGACGTCTCCCCGGCGGGCAACAAGCTCACGCTCTCGAGCTTCTCGATCAAGAACGAGAAACACATGACGCCGCCACAGGCGAAAGCCGCAGTCCAACGCGACCCTGGCGACGAGAACGAGCTGGCGGTGAGCGCTGATGCACCGCTCGGCTGGATTCTCGTCGAATACGAGGCCGGCGACGGGTTGGGAAAGACCGCCCAGGGCTATGCCCGGATCCACATCACCGAAGCCGCGGACGAGCCGACGCCCGTGGCGATGATGGACACCGCGGTGGCACGGGCCAAGGCCCAGGTGATGGTCGATGTGACCGACAACGATTTCGACGATGCGGGGAACGTGCTGGTCGTCCAGTCGGTACATGCCGAGGACGGCAGTGGCACCGCGCAGATCATGGGTGACGCTCACGATGTCCGGATCACCGCGCCCGACGGTTTCGATCGCGGGTCGAGTCCGATGATCGTGCGGTACACGGTCTCAAACGGTTACCACTCGACTACCGGGACCCTTGTCGTCAGTCCGTATGCCAGCTACCAGAACCTGCCGCCGTTCACCCAGGACGACGGCCCCGTGACGCTGCGGGCCGGCATGATGACGTCGATTCCGGTGTTGGCGAATGACGTCGACCCCGAAGGCGCGTCGCTGTACCTGCAGTCCGTCAAAGTCGTGGGCAAGGACCAGGGCCACGCCTTCGTCGAAGGCGACGACGTGCGTTACGTCGCTCCTTCCGGCCATGGTCACACCGGTCCGGTCAAGCTGACCTACACCGTGTCGGACACGCCACCGGGGGAGAAGGGCAATGTGTCCTCGGGGTTCGTGAACATCCAGGTGCTCCCGGCCAACGCGAAGAACAAGCCGCCGAAGTCGCTGAGCTTGACGGCGCGCGCGGTGCAGGGACGCACCACACACATCTCGGTGCCGCTGTTGTCGGCAGATCCCGACGGCGACATCGTGGGGATCGCCGGGGTGACTGATGCGCCGACGAAAGGCAAAGCCGTGGTCACCGGAGACGGGTTCGACTACACCCCGGGTACCGGTTCGGCCGATGTCGGAACCGACACGTTCACGTTCCGCCTGAGCGACGGCAAACTCTCGACGGATTCCACGGTGCGGGTCGGCGTGGTCAGTCCCACGCCGTCGCGAGGTCCGGTCGCCACGCCCATCAAGGTGGTGGTGCGCCCCGGGCAGAGCCGCCAGATCGACCTGCTGTCGCCGACGTCGGTCACGTCCACGGCGGGCAGCCTGCGGGTGCAGCGCACCGGCGACAAAAAGGACAAGCCTCGCCTCGTCACGCCGCACATGGGGTCGATCGGCAAGGTGTCGGTGGACGGGATCGTCACCTATCACGCCCCGAACAACATCGGCGGGAGGGCCAAGTCGGCGTCGCTGTCCTACGTGGTCCAGGACTCGGGCGGGACGGCCTCGAACGTGGTGATCATCACGGTCGCCCGGGACGCGAAATTGCAGGCGCCCGCTCCAAGGGACGACTTCGTGAAGTCGACCCGCGAAGGCGAGACGGTGCACGTCGACCTGCTGGCGAACGACACCGACCCCGGCGGTGCGAGCGCGCAGGACCTGAAGGTAGAGCTCATCGGTGCCCCGAAGTTCGTGTCACGTCATGGCGGCACGTTGTCGTTCGAGATGCCCGGCCACGGCGTGCGCTTCCGCTACAAGGTGACCAGCCCGGTGACGAAGAAGACGGCGCAGGCGATCGTGAGTGTGCCGTTGAACACGGGCCTGGCGTGTACGCCCAGAACCATCGACATCGGGACCGGCCAGAGTCGCAAAGTCGACATGGCGGCCCAGTGTTCGGCACCATCGGACAAGAAGGTGCATCTGTCCGGTGCCCGAGTGGACGGCGATGTCGGTACCGCGCAGGTGCACGACGGCAAGGTCGACGTTGCCGTGAACAAGAGCGCAAAGGGCGGCGACTACTCCCTCATTGCAACGGTATGTGTCGAGGGCACCGAGTGCACCAACACGCTCACCACGGTGTCGGACACGTTGCGCGTCACCGGGAATGACGACCCACCCACGCTGACCGACGACGTGTCGGTGCCCGCCGACGGGCAGGCGACCGTGAACCTGTCCGACGTGGTGCGGGACCCGAATCCCGGCGACGCGGCAAAAGTGAAGTTCTCGGACATCCGCCACCTCTCCGGTTCGGGCGTGAAAGTAAACCTCTCCGGGTCGATGCTCACGCTGGTGGCGAATCTCAAGGCGCGCGGCCACACCGTCGAGTTCAGTGTCCATCTGGACGACGGGCACGGCAAGGACGGGCAGGCGACCGGGACGATCACGGTGAAGGTCACCGATCCGCACCTGAACATCCGCGCGGTGGATGACACCGAGACCGTGATCAACTCAGCCACCCCACCGCACGAGACCTGGCACGTGCTGGACAACGACGTCGCACTGAAAAGCGACGGCTCACGGGCCGACCTGAAAGTGGCGTCGGTTGAACCGGTCGCGGGCGGGCGCGGACACGTTTCGAACACGGACGACTCGGTGACGTTCACGCCCGACCAAGGCTTCGGCGGGGACACGTCGTTCAGCTACACCGCAAAATTGGCCGACGGAGGACCGTCGCAGAGCACGGCGACGGTGTCCATCCACGTCGTCGGGCTTCCCGCGCAGCCGCTCGCCCCTCAGGGGAGCGACAAGCAGAATGGCCGGGTCACGCTGGCCTGGGTTGCTCCATCGGGAAATGGGGGCCCGATCGACCATTACACGGTGGCCTGCGAGCAGGCGTCGGGTGGTTCGTGCCCGACCCCATCGATGCGGACGACGGGGACGACACTGACCTATACCGGGCTGCACAACAGTATCGGTTACAAGTTCCGGGTACGTGCCCACAACCAGGCCGGCGACGGCGACTGGAGCGCCTGGTCGTCGACATGGACTCCGGACCATATCCCGGCACCGCCACAGATCACCCAGGTCGGTCTCTTCGACGGCTCATGCACCAATGGCGGGAATTGCGACGCTGCCGGCGCGGACGGCGCTGGTGGACGGCTCACCGTGAAGTGGACCGAGCCGCACTTCGAGGGCTCGCAGGTGACCGCTTACACGGTTCATGTCACCGGCGGCAGCGGCAGCGGCAACTTCCCAGTCGGCAGTGATCAGCACAGCTGTGTCATCAGCGGGTTGACGAACGGTACCCAATACTCCTTTTCGGTGACCGCGACCAACAACAGGGGTGATTCGCCTTCGTCTCCGAGCGCGATGGGGACCGCCATGACCACGCCAGGTCTGGTCAGTGCCATCAACGTGACCAATAATACGGCGAAAGAACTCGTCGTGAACTGGGGTGCGGCCAATCCAAATGGCGACAAACCCGGTAACGTCCTATACAAGATCACGACGGCGCCAGTGGCTGACGGAAGCGGTACCGAAACGAGTGGGACTCAAGCCTCCATCACGGGTGCGACGCCCGGTCAGATCTACACCGTCACCATTAGCGCGCACAATGACGCCGGATGGGGATCCAGCCAGTCCACGACCGGAAAGCCCGGGGCCCGACCTGGAACCGTTACCGACCTCACCGCGACTCCTGGGAACCATTCGGTACAGTTGTCTTTCAACGATCCGAGCGATACCGGAGGATACGCGATCGACCATTATCGTGTCACTTCCGACGGGGGAGCAACCTGGTCGACTCTGGCCTCGACCGGCCCAGGGGCGGGAACGGTCGCCGCGACCAATGGGGATGAGATCGGCCCGTTCGAGGTCGAAGCATGCACGGCTTGGACCGGCGATCAGCCATGCAGTGGTCCATCGAACCAGGCCGCTCGTGTCACGCCATTCGGGCCTCCGGCAACACCCGCAAATCTCACCAACAACGGATCATCCTCCAACCCGAAATGGACTTGGGGACCGGTCTCCCCGGCAAACGGTACGACCGTCGAGTATCAGTATTCGACGGACGGCGGCGCCACGTTCAGCTCGCCGACATCATCGACGAGCTACTCGGGCTCTGCTATCGGATGCGGAGGTTCTGCGAGCTTGATGGTCCAGGCCGTTGCAATCGCCACCGCGGGCAATGGTGGATCGAGCGTCCCGCCTCAGTATTCGCCGCCTACTGGTAGCTCGAGGATAACCGCCCCCGCTTGCCAACCGACAGCGTCGCTTACCGTTTCCCAAGGCGCACACCACCAGTCGACCGCTGCCGGCAATCAGTGCACGGTGGCGCCATGCGCGTACGTCCACTTGAGCGGGTCAGGCTTCGGGGCCGGCGAAAGCATAAACGTAGCCGTTCACGCGAGCACCGTTCCGGGCGGTGGGGTGTACTGGACGACCAACAAAGACTCAAGCGAGGCTACGATAGTCGCTAATTCTCATGGGGATTTTTCGGTGGATCTTGACACTTGGTACGGCTATGCAGGCGATCAGGTCTGGTGCGTGGTCGATGGTGTCACCTCAGCAAAGTATACATGGCCGTCAAGCTGATGCTCGGAGAAGGCCCACAAGTTCGTCCCAGATACGAGAGGTCGCATGACAATAACAAATGAACAATCGAAGTGGTTCGCCGAGACGTTTGCGACATTGGCGACCAACGTCGAGAAGGCAGTGTTGGGCAAACGCTCCACGGTTGAGCTCGCGCTCACGTGCATGCTCACCGAGGGGCATCTACTGCTCGACGATGTGCCGGGCACCGGCAAGACGTCGCTCGCCAAGGCACTGGCGAACACCGTCCAAGGGTCCCAGAGCCGGGTGCAGTTCACCCCGGACCTGCTTCCGGCCGATGTCACCGGCTCGACCGTCTACAACCAGCGCACGAGCGATTTCGAGTTCCACAAAGGCCCGATCTTCGCCACCGTGGTGCTGATCGACGAGATCAACCGGGCTTCGCCCAAGACCCAGTCAGCGCTGCTCGAGGTCATGGAGGAGGGTCGGGCAACGGTCGACGGCGTCCGCCACGAAACCGGTCGGCCGTTCCTGGTCATCGCCACGCAGAACCCGGTGGAGCAGGCTGGCGTCTACCCGCTGCCTGAAGCCCAACTCGACCGATTCCTCATCCGCACCACACTCGGGTACCCCGATCACGAAACCACCGTGGCGCTGCTGACCGACGCCGCCCGGCGCGACCGGGCCGCCGCGGTGGAGCCCCTCATCACCGCAGAGGCCGTCGCCCAGATGGCCGACCTGGCCGCAGAGGTCCACGTGGACGAGGCGGTGCTCAGCTACGTGACGTCGATCGCCGAGCAGACCCGCGTCCATCCACTCGTGAAACTCGGGGTGTCCACGCGCGGCTGTCTGGCGATGACGCGCACGGCCAAGGTGTGGGCGGCCTCGCGGGGCCGCAACCATGTCATACCGGACGACGTGAAGCTGCTCGCCCACCCAGTTCTCGGCCATCGCGTGTTGCTCACCCCCGACGCCGAGTTCGGCGGCAGCACGTCCGCTGACGTGTTGGAGCAGATCCTCACCGGCGTGTCCGCGCCGACCGAGCGTGGCGGCGGTATTGCCGCTGTCGCCAGTCCCGATCCTGCAGGTGCGACGGCTGCTGCTGCGTCGCCGACGCCGCCGCCCACGCCGGGCGCGCCTGCGGGTGAGCGGCCGGCCGGCCAGTAGCCCGCCCACGGTTCCAGAGGGAGCAGCAAGACCCGTCATGAATCCGAGCCTCGACACCGCCAGGGCGACCACGACCCGCGTGCTTCGTTGGACCGCGGCCGTGGTCACTCCGGTGGGGCGGGTCGTAGCCGTGCTGGCGGTCGCCGGTTGGATCGGCGCCATCGTGAGCGGATGGGAGGAGCTTGCCCTGTTCGCGTCGATCTGCACCGTGGCAGGTGTCGCCGCGGTGGCCTGGACCTTGGGCCGGCCCAAGTTGTCGGTCGACCTCGTCGTGCGTCCGCAGCGGGTGGTCGTCGGTGAACGTGCGACCGCCGAGGTCACCGTCACCAACTCCGGCGCTCATCGTCAGCGTCCGTTGCGACTGGAGGTGACCGTCGGTGCCGGCGTGGCCGGAGTGGCGCTGCCCACCATGGCCGCCGGAGCCATCGAAAAGGAGTTGTTGATCATCCCGACATCACAGCGGTCGGTGATCCCGGTGGGTCCGGTCACCTCGGTCCGGGGCGATCCCTTCGGGATGCTGCGCCGTGAGATCGCCTGGAGCGGCACCTACACCGTGGGGATCGAGGAGCTGTTCGTCTACGCCCGCACCGTGATGGTCGGATCGCTCACCGCAGGCCGTCTGCGTGATCTGGAGGGCGAGACCTCCAACGAGCGGTCGCCCAGTGACGTGGCGTTCCACACCCTGCGCGAGTACACCCCCGGTGACGATCGCCGCCACATCCACTGGCGCACCACCGCCCGCCGCCCCGACGGCAAGCTGATGGTGCGCGAGTTCGTGGACACCCGGCGCACCAACGTGGCGCTGCTGCTGTCGCTTCGCACCGGGGACTACGCATCGTCCGATGAGTTCGAGTTGGCCGTGTCCGCACTGGCGTCCGTGGGCAACCGCACCATCCGCGACGGCGAGGATCTCACGCTGATCTCGGGCATGAACGACCTGCCCACCAGCGACCTGAACCGGTTCGGTGACGCGGTCGCCCGCATCGAGTTCGGTTCCGACCCGAGTAGTCCCGCATCGATCGCCCGGGCGGCGCGGGCCCGGGCCGCCGCGGCCGGCGCCGGCCTGCTCGCCGCCGGCCGCGGCCTCGCCCCGGCCGGCCTG
>CAZEAV010000116.1:0-7628 GCA_964510215.1 uncultured Iamiaceae bacterium | reverse complement strand
CAACGTCAAGCCCCGGTTCGCCGTCGGCGCCATGGTCGCCACCATCGGTCAGGCGTTGCGGGCCGACCTGTAAACTCGGCTCGGCTCGGTCACAAGCCGGGCGCGCCACCTTAGCTCAGTCGGCAGAGCGATTCACTCGTAATGAATAGGTCAGGAGTTCGATTCTCCTCCCGGGCTCCCACCGCAACCCCGCCCCGCTCGACCCGGGGAAGGAATCTCGTGGAAGACGCACACCATGGCTGACGTCGTCGCCGACCCTTCCGCGCGTTGGAACCCGGGACCGGCTCCGGTGACCGGCTGGGGCGCCGTTCCCGGCCAGCGCGACGCCGTGGCACGGCTGCAGGCCGCGCTCGAGTGTCCGGTGCATGCGTATCTCTTCGTGGGGCCCGGAGGTTCCGGCAGGCGCGCGGCACTGCGGGTGTTCGCCGGTGAACGTTTCGCCGCGGGGGTGGCCGATCCTGTGGCTGCCGAGCGACATCGGAGGCTCGCCGCGGCGGAACATCACCCGGACCTGGTGGTCGTGGAACCCGAGGGGGCCGTGTTCCGCGGTGGTCGGGGCGCGGCCGACACCGAGACCGAGGCGTCGGTCCTGATTCGTGAGGCGTACGCGTCGCCGGTGGAAGCCGCGTGCAAGATCGTCGCCGCGATCGGGTTCGAGACGGCGAACGACGCCGCGGTGGGCGCGCTGTTGAAGACGATCGAGGAGCCCCCCGAGCGAACCACGATCGTGCTGGTCTCCGAGGTGGTCCCGACATCCCAGGCGGCGATCGCGTCGCGGTGTGTGCGCGTGGATTTCGGCGCGATCGAACCGGCGACCCTGCGGGAGATCCTCGTTGCGGAAGGGATCGACGGCGACCGGGCGGAGATCGCGGCAGCTTCTGCGGCCGGGAGTATCGAACGGGCCCGGGTACTCGCCACGGACGAACGCCTGGCGTTGCGGATCGCGGCCTGGGAGGCCGTACCGCGCCGACTGGACGGCACCGGCGCGACCGCGACGCTCCTGGTGGGCGAGCTCCGGGCGACGTTGGACGACGCGCTCGCCCCGGTCGCGGCGCACCACGCCGCGGAGCTGGCCTCGTTCGACGCGGAGGTCGAGACCTACGGCATCACCGGCGCCACGGGGCGCCGTCATGCGTTGCAAGCGCGCCACAAGCGCGTCGAGCGCCAATCGCGTCTCAGCGAACTCCGTCTGGGGCTCGGTGCCATGGCAAGGGTGTACCGCGACCGCGCGACAACCGACGCCGACCCGAGGGGCGCGCTGGAAGCCATCGACGTGATCGGGCGTGCAGCCGGCACCTTCGCCCTCTCGCCGAACGAAGAGCTCACCCTCACGGCGCTTTTCTGGGGACTGCCGGGCCTCGGGGACCCGACGGGATGAACGACCGGCTCCAGCGGCGAGTTGCCGGACTCGGTTAGGGTCCCCCGCAATGGCCGATCAGGCACACTTCTCCGAGCTCGCCATGCCGCTGATGTCGCCGTTGTACTCGGCCGCGCTGCGCATGACCCGGAACCCTGCCGACGCCGAGGACCTGGTGCAGGAGGCGTATCTACGTGCCTACCGGGGGTTCGGTGGGTTCACCGAAGGCACGAATCTGAAGGCGTGGATGTACCGCATCCTCACCAACACGTTCATCAACACCTACCGGGCCAAGCAGCGGCGACCGACCGAGACCGAGCTCGACGACGTCGAGGACCTGTACCTGTACCACCGCCTGCACGACGCGCCGGGCCAGGGGCTCGGAGCCAGTGCCGAGGAGAACCTGATGGAGCGTCTGGGAGACGCCGAGGTGATCGACGCGCTGGAGGCGTTGCCGGAGAACTTCCGGATCCCGGTGCTGCTCGCGGACGTCGAGGGATTCTCCTACGCCGACATCGCCGAAATCCTGGACATCCCGATGGGGACCGTCATGAGCCGATTGCATCGGGGAAGAAAAGCCCTGGAGAAAGCGTTGTACGACTTTGCAGTCGACCGGGGCCTGACCGGAGAGCGTTTCACCCCGCAAGAGGAACCAGCATCGTCATGAGTGAATCGACCGAGCGCACACCGAAGGCGCCGAGCTCCCCGTGTGCCGGGAGTGACGCCGAGACCAGCGATTGCGAAGCCGCGTTGCGGGACCTGTACACCTATCTCGACGGCGAGATCACCGAGGAACGCCGGGAGCACATCCGCGTGCACATCGAGGAATGCGGCCCGTGCCTGGAAGCGTTCGATTTCGAAACCGATCTGCGCGCGCTCGTGGCCAGGACCTGCAAGTGCGAAGCCCCCGAGTCGTTGCGGGACCGGGTGGCCGAGGCCATCCGGGAATGCGACCCCGACATCGGCGGATCTCCACCGGGGTGACCGGGCTGATCGGCGCGACGGCGGCCGGTTGGGTGCCGCGTGAAGACACTGGCCTATGCTCGGCTCCATGGCTGTACTCGGAGCTGTGCTCTGGACCTACTGGATCGCCCCGGTCATCGTGGTCGCGATCGTGCTCGTGTTCGTCGCACTCGGCGTCGGTTACCTCCTCAAGGTGGTCCGGCCGCAGTATCCGCCCGGCAAGTTCCCGTTTCCGGGCACCTCCCGCCGTCGCTGAGCCGTCGGGGACACCGCCGCGGGGCGAGGAGTCGACATGGTCGAGGTGATCGACTGGGACGTGGCCGCCAAGGTGGCTGTGCGTTCGGTCGGTCGCGAACCGTTTTCGGAGTCGTACCATTTCGCCTCGCTGCAACCGGACTTCGACCGTTTCGCCGCGCAGGCCGAGGCCGCGGTCGCCACCGAGACGGGTCTGGCATCCGCCGCGGGTGACGCACGGGCCCGGGTGACCGATCGTGCCGGATGGGTGCGGGCCAACGTCGCGTCGTTCCGCAGGCTCCTGCGCCCCCTCACCGACCGGCTGGGAGAACGCATGGCGGCGGGGCCACTCGCTCCGGTCGCGCGACGGATGGCGGGCGCGGAGTTGGGCATGTTCCTGGGCTGGATGTCGCGGCGGGTGCTGGGCCAGTACGACCTGTTGGTCATCGAGGACGAGGATCCCGATGATCAGGACATCGTGTACTTCGTCGGGCCGAACGTGTTGGGCCTGGAGCGGAAGTTCGGGTTTCCACCCGAAGAGTTCCGTTTGTGGTTGGCTCTGCACGAGCTGACCCATCGGGCCCAGTTCACCGGGGTGCCCTGGATGCGGGAGCACTTTCTCGGTCTGGTGGATCTGACGTTCACTTCCCTGGATCCGGACCCTGCCCGGATCCTGCGCGGGTTGAACCTGGCGGTGAACGAGTTTCGCAAAGGGCACAATCCGCTGGACGACGGCGGCATCGCGGTGCTGTTCGCCACCCCCGAACAGCGTGACGCCCTCGATCATCTGAGCGGGCTGATGAGCCTGCTGGAGGGTCACGGGGACGTGACGATGAACCGGGCCGGTGCCGCCGAGATCCCCAGTGCGGATCGTTTCGACCGGATCCTGCACGCCCGGCGGGAGCAGGTGAACCCGCTGTTGAAGCTGATCCAGAAGCTGATCGGCCTGGACGCGAAGATGAAGCAGTACGCGGCCGGGGAGCGCTTCATCGAGACCGTGGAGCGCGTCGGCGGTCCCGGAGCGCTGGACGTTGCGTTCGCCGAACCCGGGAACCTCCCCACCCTGGCAGAGATCCGTACGCCCGAAGCCTGGATGAAACGACTGGGCACCGGCGATGCCGTGGTGCTGGGAGTCTGAGCGGACCTGGGTCCGATGGTGAGCATGCCGTTGTGCGAGACGCTGCTCGCCCGCTGCGATTTCCCGCCACCGGGGACCGCCGTGGACATCGGGGTCTCCGGCGGTGCGGATTCCAGTGCCCTGTTGGTCCTGGCGGTGGCCGCGGGATGTGTGGTCACCGCGGTGCACGTCGACCACGGGCTTCGCGAGGGCTCCGACGCCGAGGCGGAAGCCGTCGCGGCAACGGCGACCCGCTTCGGCGCAGCATTCCGATCGGTGCGGGTCTCTGTGGCCGACGGCCCGAATCTGGAAGCCCGCGCCCGGGCCGCGCGCTACGGCGCGCTCGGTCCCGGTGCGCTGGTGGGCCACACCTTGGACGACCGGGCGGAGACGATCCTGCTCCATCTGCTGCGGGGCACCGGTCCGGACGGGCTGGCCGCGCTGTGTCCGCCGGATCCCCGGCGTCCGCTGCTGCGCCTGCGGCGCGCCGAGACCGAGGCGTTGTGTGCGCACGTGGGCATCGAGGTGTTCCGCGACCCGTCCAACGCCGAGGACCGATTTCGCCGGAACCGGGTACGCCACGAGCTGATTCCCCTCATGGACGACATCGCCGGCCGGGACAGCACGCCGCTGGTGGCGCGCCTGTCCGACCTCGTCGCCGCGGACAACCGGGTGCTCGAGGTCTGGGCCGACGCCCTGGACCCGCGCGACGCGCCGGCGCTGGCGGTGGCTCCCGAGGCGATCGCGTCACGTGCGTTGCGGCGATTCCTGAGCGATTTCCACGACGGTTATCCGCCCAGTGCCGACGAGGTCCGCCGGGTGCTCGAGGTCGCCCGCGGGCAGACCAGGGCGACCGAGTTGCGGGGGGGAAGGCGACTCCGGAGGCGGAATCAGCGCCTGTGGGTCGATCCCGAACCCTGAGAGCGTGACCGCGGGCCCCGGCGTGACCAGGCCGCCGGCCAGAACGCGGAACGGGACGGGCGGACGTGGCAACATGAGCGCACATGGATCCCAGTGCACAGATCGGGGCGAACACCATGGCCGGAGCTGCCCGCGGTTCCTCGTCGGGCCAGGAGCCCGGAACGCCCCTGGTGTCGGCGGAACAGTTGGCACACCGGGTCGCCGCGCTGGGCGCCCAGATCACCGCGGACTACGCGCCGGTGGTCGACGAGCGACCGCTGGTGCTCGTGGGGGTGCTCAAAGGGGCGTTCGTCTTCCTCGCCGACCTGGTTCGTGCCATCGAGCTGGACACCGAGATCGATTTCATGGCGGTGTCCTCCTACGGCAGCGCCACCCGGACCAGCGGTGTGGTGCGGATCCTCAAAGACCTCGACTCGGACCTGTACGGCCGCCACGTCATCCTGGTCGAGGACATCGTGGACACCGGGCTCACGCTGCGGTATCTGCGCCGGAACCTGTCGGTGCGCCAGCCGGCGAGCCTGGAGGTGTGCGCGTTGCTGGTCCGGGAGGGGCTGTCGATGACCGATCACGAGCTGCGGTACGAAGGCTTCCGGATTCCCTCGGATTTCGTGATCGGCTACGGGCTCGATCATGTCGAGCGCTACCGGAACCTGCCCGACGTGCGCACCATGCGGGGCGGCCAGTGAGCGCGGCGCCAGCCGGCGAGCGCGCCGACGGAACCGTCGGGGACGACCATCGGGTTCCGATCGGCCACGAGGGGCATCCGCCCGTCGACCAGGACCGTATCCAGGCGGCAGTGCGCGAGATCCTGCTCGCGGTGGGCGAGGACCCGGCCCGCGACGGCCTACGCGACACGCCCGCCCGGGTCGCCCGGATGTACGCCGAGATCTTCTCGGGGCTTCGGGGGGACCCGGCTCGCCACCTCGAGGTCACCTTCGAGGCGGGGCACGACGAGATGGTGATGGTGCGCGACATTCCCATGTACTCGGTCTGCGAACACCATCTGCTGCCCTGGATCGGCAAGGCGCACGTGGCCTACATCCCCAACGACGACGGCCGGGTGACCGGACTGTCCAAGTTGGCCCGTCTCGTCGACGGCTACGCCCGGAGGCCCCAGGTGCAGGAGCGTCTGACGACCCAGATCGCCGACACGATCGACGCCACGTTGCGGCCCAAGGGCGTCATGGTGGTGATCGAGGCCGAGCACCTGTGCATGTCGATGCGCGGCGTGCGCAAGCCCGGCGCGACGACCGTGACCTCGGCGGTGCGGGGGTTGTTCCGCACGAACGAGTCGACCAGGCAGGAAGCGATGCGCTTTGTCCAGAACCGGTGAAAGGGGCCTCGACATGAACGACTCGCCAGTGGTCCGCAGGCACCGACGTGGTCCTCTGGCACGCGGGGGACGGCTCGCGGCGGTCGCCGCCGCGGCGCTCGTGGGGGTCGCGGGTTGCTCCTCGTCGCCGAAGGGCAAGGCCGCTTCGACGACCACGTCGACCCCGGCGAGGGCCGCGGCCTCGTCCGCGGCCCCGGCGAACTGGAAACCCCCGGTGTGCAAACGGGCGGTCGCCCCGGCTCCGAAGGTCACCAAGGTCGCCGGGAGCACCAGCGACTACGACCTGACCTCGTTCGACGGCGCCAGGATCCGTATCCACTGGTTCCCACGCCCGTCCAAGGGCGGCAAGAAGTACCCGACCGTGTTGATGGGCCCGGGCTGGAGCCTCGCCGGCGACACCGACACCAAGGAGAGCGCCAAGCCCGGTGTGCAGAGCGTGACATCCATCGCGAGTCTGCGCAAGGCCGGCTACAACGTGGCGACCTGGGACCCGCGTGGTTTCGGCGACTCGACCGGCACCGTCGAGGTCGACAGCGCGGACTACGAGGCCAAAGACGTCTCGAAGCTGATCGACTGGGTGGCACGCCAACCCGGCGTGCTCCTCGACGGCCCCGGGAATCCGCGCCTGGGTATGGTCGGCGAGTCCTATGGCGGCGGCCTCCAGTTCGTCACCGCGGCCACCGACTGCCGGGTCGACGTGATCACCCCGACGATCGCCTGGAACTCACTGGCGACCAGCCTGTATCCGGCTGAGACCGTCAAGGCGGGCTGGGCGGGGATCCTGACCTCGATCGCCTCTACGGCAAAGCTCGACCCGCACATCATGAGCGCCGACACCGCGGGCACGACGACCGGTTCGCTCAGCCAGGCCGACCGCTCGTGGTTCGTGGACCGCGGCCCCGACTATCTGCTCGGCGACATCCACATCCCGACGCTGATCGTCCAGGGCACCGCCGACAACCTGTTCCCACTGGCCGAAGGCGCCAGGAACGACGTGGCGCTCCAGGCGAACGGCGTGCCGGTGGCCATGACCTGGTTCTGCGGCGGCCACGGGGTGTGCCTGAACAAGGCCGACCCGACCGATTACGTGTCGGACGCGGTCTTCGACTGGCTCTCCCGTTATCTGAAACGCGACCCGAAAGCGACACCGGTACCGGTGTTCCAGACGACCGACCAGACCGGCAGGGTCCACACCTACGACGCGTACCCGCCCGCGTCGGCCGCGCAGCCCGCATTCGCATTCGCCGATTCCGGATCGCTCGACCTGCAGCCCGAAGGCGGTTCCGGGCCGCTCACCCACGTGCCCAGCGGGGATGTGATCGGCTCGCTGGCGGGCAAGATCACCCCGGCGAAAGCCACCAGGGCGCTCGACGTCCCGGTGAAGGTGACCGGCGCGAAGCGGATCTTGCTGGGCGCGCCGGAGCTCCGTCTGGGCTACACGTGCAACCTGGACGAGACGGCCACCAAGCCGACCCGGATCTTCGCTCAGCTCGTGGATGATTCGACCGGGCAGGTGCTGGGCAACCAGGTCACCCCGATCCGCATCAGTTGTGACGGTCTGTTGCACGAGGCCCGGACGCCGATGGAGATGGTCGCCCAGGCCGTGACACCCGGGGACCGGCTGACCCTTCAACTGGTCGCCACCTCGGTGGCGTACGCGGTGCCCCAGATGGGTGGCAAGGTCGACTTCTCCCGTATCGTGT
>CAZEAV010000115.1:0-7661 GCA_964510215.1 uncultured Iamiaceae bacterium | reverse complement strand
CAAACGCGCACCGATGCAACACACCAACTACCACCGCTGGTGCAATTGGTGGTCGGAGGTGCCAAGGTAGACGCCATGGCGCCCGAATCCGGACCGAAAGCCGACCGTGGACTGCTGGACGAAGCCGTGGCGATGGCCCGTCGGGCCGGCGAGTTCACACTGGGCCACTTCCGCTCCGCCGAGTTGTCCGTGGACACCAAGATGGACGGCACACCGGTGACCGTCGCCGACCGCGGCGCCGAATCACAACTCCGGGCCGAGATCGCCGAGTCGTTTCCCGACGACGGCATCCTCGGCGAGGAAGAGGCCGAGAAGCCGGGCACGTCTCATCGACGCTGGATCATCGACCCCATCGACGGCACCAAAGCGTTCACCCACGGGGTGCCCCTGTACACGAACCTCCTGGCATTGCAGGACGATGCCGGCATCGCCATCGGCGTGATCAACGTACCCGCCCTGGGCGAAACCATCTACGCGGGCCGGGGCCTGGGTGCCTGGTGCAACGACGAGCCGATCCATGTCAACGACTCGGCGCATGCCGCGGGCGCGTACGTGATGACCTCGGGTTTCGGTGCTTGGCACAGCCAGATCGTGGACCGTTGCAACGCCGCGGGCGTGCACCTGCGCACCTGGGGTGACGCGTACGGTTACACGCTGGTGGCCACGGGACGGGCCGAGGCGATGGTGGATGCGACCGCCGAGCTGTACGACCTGGCGCCCGTACCGGTGATCCTCAGTGAGGCCGGGGGACGGTTCTCGGACCTGGCGGGCGACCCGGATCCCGGGCGGGGCTCAGGGCTCGCGAGCAACGGTGTCCTCCACGACGAATTGCTCAGGATCCTCGCACCCGCACGCTCGTCGGTGCACGGGGAGCCCTGAGGATGCGGCGTGTCGTCGTCGCCGTCCTGGCCTGCATGGCCGGCCTGGTCGCGCTCGCCCCGGTCGCCGGGGCGGATCCCGCCCGTCCCGGCAACTTCCGGTCCTGGGTCGACCGAATCACTCCGGCAACGGACGCCATCTCAGCCCGCGTCGTCGGCGGCGACGGCTTCCTGGACCTGAAGGTACAGCCGGGCCACACCGTGGACGTCCCGGGCTACACCGGCGAACCCTGGCTGCGCATCAACGCCCAGGGGCGAGTGCAGGAGAACCAGGCATCGAGCGCCACGTATTTGAACGCGTCGCGCTACGGCAACGCTTCCAACACTGCCATTCCGTCCTGGGTGACGATCAAACGGGCCACGGACGACCCGATCTGGAAGACCGTAGGGCACAACGGGCATTACGTCTGGCACGACCACCGCATCCACTACATGACTCCGCAGATCGCACCCACGGTGATCCCCGGTACGAACCGTGTGGTCATCAGCGACCGGAGTGACGGGCGCTGGTACATCGACCTGAAAGTGGACGGCCATCCCACCCAGATCCTGGGCGAGCTCCACATCTACCCCGCGCCCAGCCCGGCCCTGCCCTGGGCGGTGGCCGCGGTGCTGTTCGTCGCGTTGTCGGTGATCGGCCTCACCCTCCGCGGGGTCGCCACGCGGCTGGCCGCGGCGCTGCTCGTCGTCATGGCCGCGCTGGGATTGTGGGCCGGATTCGCGGAGCTGTCGGTCATTCCCACGTTGGCCGGCGGCAATCCGATCTGGGTGGCCCTGCCGGCGGTCTGCATCGTGGCCGGGCTCGGAGCCCTCGCGCTGCGCGGATCGGCGTCGCGTTCCATCGCGATCCTGGCCGGCGCCGCGGCACTCGGCGTGTGGGCGGTGCTGCGGGTACCCGCGTTCGACAAAGCCGTACCCCTGGGAGATCTGAATCCGACGCTCACCCGTCTGATCGCTGCCGGGGCACTCGGCATCGCCGCCGGGTCGATCGTCGCGGCCATCGGGTCGGGCGGTCTCGCGATGCACCTGCCGGACCTGGACGCCGACGACGAAGACGACGAGGACTCGGGCGACTCCGGAGCACTCCACCCGGCATCCACCGACGTGACCACGACGAGCGGGAACGGCAGCGACCGGCTCGAATCCTGAACGACGGTCGGATGCGACCGAGCCCGGTGAGCCGTGTCGGGGACCGGCGACGTCGGGTGATGCACCACTAGACTCGGCGGCTTCATGCCCTCGTTCAGGTCCCGGGTGATCGACGCCCTGCTCGCCCCGTTGGAGCCCACCCAGCGCGCGCGGGCCGAAGACTTCGTGCAGTCCTCGCTCGCCGACCTGCCGCAACACCTACGCATCGGCGTGACGCTGGATTCGGTCCTGCTCGAGATGCTCGCCCGGGTCGGCAACGGCGGGAAGATCCCGGACGCCGCGGCGCTGCGTGGCCTGGTCGGTTCCTGGGAAGCCAATCCGCTGACGCCCATCCGCCAGTACGCGCGGATGCTGTCCTCGCTGGTGCTGTTCGCGGATCAGGAGACCCGACCCGACAACGGCGTCGCGACCGACGACCTCCAGGCCGGCACGTGACGACCACGATCAACACGCAGGTGCTCGTCATCGGCTCCGGCGCCGGCGGTGCGGTCACCGCCGCGATGTGTGCCGAAGCCGGCCGCGACGTGCTCGTTGTCGAGGAAGGTCCCTGGGCCACGCCCGGGGACGTCGAATCGTTCTCGATGGACGAGATGATGTCCCGCTACCGGAACCACGGCCTCAACGCGGCGCTCGGGAACCCGGGCATCTCCTACGCGGAGGGACGGTGTGTCGGGGGCAGCACGGAGATCAACAGCGGCCTGTACCGGCGCCTGCCCGATTATCTGATCTCCGACTGGGCCGAGCGGTACCGGATCGGCGACTTCTCGGCCGACGCGCTGGCCGGGTACGCGGCCGAAGTCGAGGCGTTCCTGGACATCACTCACCTCCCGGGTGAGGCGCCGCCGGCCTCGGCGGTGATCGCCACCGGGTCCGACGCGCTGGGGTGGCGATCCACCGAGTTCGCCCGGGCGTTCTCCTACGCCTCCGACGGCCACGCCACGAAACAGACGATGGCCCGCACGTACATCCCCCGGGCCACCGCGGCCGGCGCGCAAGTGGTCAGCGACACACGCATCGACCGCCTCGAGATGAAGGGGGGTCGGGTGCGGGCTGCCATCGGCAGTCGTTGCGTCGACGGCGACACCGAAGCCATCCGCATCGAGGCCGACGACACCTTCGTCTGTGCCGGCGCGGTGCAGACCCCGGCGTTGTTGCACCAGAGTGGATTGCGCCGCGGGATCGGCGGTGGTCTGAAGTTCCACCCCACGATCAAGGTGGCGGCGCGGTTCCCGTCCGAGATGGACCACGGCGAGGTCCCCATGCATCGGGTCATGGAGTTCAGCCCGCATCTCACGATCGGCGGTTCGGCGTCACGGCGGGGACATGTGGCCCTGGCGCTCGCCGATGCCTCGCTGCCCTATGCCGAGGCGATGGAGGACTGGCACAACGTCGCGGTGTACTACGCCGCGATCCGCGGCGGGCACGGACGTGTGGTGACACTCCCCGGTCTGTCGTCGCCGTTGGTCTTCTACACGATGAGCGACGCCGACATGTCCCGACTGGCCCGGGGCGTGGTCCATCTGGGTTCGGTGCTGCTCGCGGCCGGAGCGACCGAGCTGTACCCGGGTCTCGTGGGCGGCCCGATCGTGCGACGGAGCGAACAGCTCGGCCAATGGTGGGAGGCGACGTCGCGCACGCGCGCCAATGTGATGACCGTGCATCTCACGTCCACGGTGCGCATGGGTGAGGACCCCCGCCTGGCCGCGGCCGACAGTTTCGGCCGCCTGCGCGGCACCGACAACCTGCGGATCAGCGACGCCTCGGTGCTGCCCGACGCACCGGGCGTGAACCCTCAGGCGGCGATCATGATGCTGGCCACACGCAATACCCACGCATTCCTCGGCGACGCCGGCTGAGCCTTTCGCGTCATTGCGGCGGCGGGGCGAGGAAGATCGCGACCGGCAGTCCGATTTCCGACATCCGGGACATGTCCTGGGTCGCGCGGAGCGGGAGCGAGGTGTTCAGTGACGCGCCGACGAGGCTCTTGTCGACCACGTCGGGATCCCCTCCCGCCCGCGAGACCAGCCGCCTCGCATCACGCCGCAGCCGGGCGAACTCGGCTTTCTGCGCCGCGGTCCGGCCGTCGTAGTACGCGACCTCGGTGGCGTTCGGGTCCGAACGCCACCGGCCGATGTCGAGGTCTCCCACGGACAGATGGATCAGCCCGCGCGCCTGGCCCCTGGGGACGGTCTGGCGGCCCGGCACGATACCGAGGAATGTCGGCTCCAGCGCCACCGAGATCCCGTGGGCGTCGAGCTCGTCCAGCAAGGTGTACCCGGCGCTCCCGATGTTGACCGGGTCGTACCAGGTCACCAGGTACTTGCCGTGCCCGGTGTCTCCGGGCACCTTGCCGGCCTCGATCGCAGCGATGGCCGGACGAATGACGTGCGTCATCTGATTCGACAGGGTCTGATCGGGAATCGTCGCCCGGGCAGCCTCGGTGGTGGTGGCCGCGAACAATGCGACCAGACCGATACTCAACACCCCGAGCGCGGCCACCCGGGCCCGGCGGAGCGTCGGTTCGGGCACCCTGGCGTGCTCGATGATCGCGACGACACTCCAGACGATGGATGCGGCCATCGCCGCGGCGACCGTCCACATCCACATCATCAGATACCAGTACAGGTCACCGTAGATCTTGGACAGCGCCAAGGTGGCCAACACGAGGGACACCGCGAGCACCGCGTCGAGGATGACCAACGCACGGACCCGCAACCGCCAGGCGACGACCACGGCGGCGATCCACACGACGAGCATGATCGCACCCGGCCAGTTCGAGTTCATGACGACGAACTTGATCTGGTGGCCCGTGAGCAGCTGGACGATGTCCAGATGCGCGAGCACCAGGTGCACACCCTGGATGAAACCACCGGCGGGCTGGGGCGGGTTCGTCATGTCCTGCCAGATCAGCGACAGGTTTCCCTCGTTCGAGTGAAACTGGTCGAAGATCGGCGGTATCCACAGCACCAGGCCGAGCAGCGTCGACCCGGCGATCCAGCGCCACAGCCGACGGACGGTCGGACGGGCGTCCACATCGCCCATCAACCACCCCAGCCGGTGCGTCTCGGCGTCACCGGCGCGCTCGACGCGTCGGCGCCAGTAACGCCAGAGAACGGCGGCGATCACGGTCACCACCACGAGGCCGCCGCCCATGCCCAGATAGGGGATGTGAGTCTGCATGCAGTAGCTCGCCGACACCGCGAGCACCGGGAGGGCGACGATGTCGTCGCTGAGCACCGACCACGCGGACAGCAGCACCACGGTCCACGCCATGAGGGGCAGGTACGGATTCCAGGGCTGTTCCAGGACGGTGATGCCGAAGGTGTGGACCAACAACAGCACCACCGCGCCGACCCCGATGAGCCCGACGAGCCGACCCCGACGCCAGCCCAGCCAGAGCGCGACACAGATCCACAGGAAATTCAGTGACAGCGCGCCGGCGAACAGCGCCCAGGGATCCGATCCGTAGAGCTTGTAGAACGGCGCCAGCAGGAAAAAGCTCAGCGGGCCCGGATGGCTGCCGGTGTGCACACCGAAATGGCCGAGCCGACCGGGCAGACCGATCAGCGGTGGATGCAGGCTGAACACCGCCCGGACCCGTAACTCGGTCTGGGCCAGGTCCAACACCACCAGAGGTCTGGGGTGCAACAGGTTCACCGCGGTGACCACGAACGGGATCAGCACCGCCCCGATGAACGCGCCGGCGACGACCACGGGCCGGCGGAGGATCCTCGTCACGGCAGATATTTGAGCACCTTGAGTGCCCCGAGGCGCGCGGGAGACTGGTGCACCGAGCCGCCATCGTGCAGCGAATCACGGTGCGCGAGGTACCAGTCGTAGGACTCGAGCATCATCGCGGCGTTCGAGCGGGTGGCCGTCCACCCCAGTTCGTCGATGGCCTTGGAGCAGTCGAAATACAGCGACTCGCCATAGAGCAGCCAGTGGTAGGGCGCGAGCGGAATCAGATGGGCCAGGGACGCGCCTTTCATCGCCGCCCGGGCCGCGCCGAGGGGCAACGGTTGGATCCGCGAACCCGTTCTGGCGTGGTCGATGAGCGCGGTCAGGGTTTCGCCCAGCGTGCCGAACTCGGTGGCGCCGATGTTGTAGCTCGTCGGTCCCGGCCGTTGCGCCGCGGCCAGCGTGGCGGCAGCCAGGTCTTCCGCGTGGACGAACTGGTAGCGGTTCGTCCCCCGACCCAGCAACGGGATCGGCGCGCCTTCGGCGATGAGGTCGAACAGCATGGCCATGATGCCGAGCCGGCCGTGGCCCATGATCGTCCGGGGACGCACGATGGTCACGTCCAGTCCGGCAGCGACGGCGTCGCGGCACAGGCCTTCGCCGACCAGCTTGGCGCGGCCGTAGTCCTCCACCGGCGCGGGTGGCGTGTCCTCGGTCACCGGGTTTTGGGCGGGGATGCCGTAGATCGCGCTGGTGGAGGTATGCACGACCTTGCCGACCCCCGCGTCGCGCGCGGCGACCAGCAGGTTCGCGGTGCCGGTCACGTTCACCGATTCGAACAGGTGGCGGTCTTTCGCGAGGGGCACCTGGGCGACGTTGTGGAACACCACGTCGACGCCGTCGCACGCGGCGCGCACCGCGTCCCGGTCGCGGATGTCGCCGGCCACATAGTCCACGTCGAAACCGGTGAAACTCTCCGGATCCGGCGCGTTCAGATCCAGCACGCGGACCCGGTGACCGGCCGCGTCGGCCTGGGCGGCGAGCACGGAGCCGAAATACCCGCTCCCACCGGTGATGAGGACCTCAGAGCCCACCTACAGCGCCTCACCGTGTTCGACACACCAGCGGATCGATGCGCGCATCCCGTCGACGAGCGACACCTGCGGATCGTACCCGATCTCGGCCCGGGCCCGGGAGATGTCACAGGCGATCGTGTCCTTCAATTCGCCCACCACGTGCACGGCCTGGGAGTACTTCCCCAGTGCCTGCAGGCGGGCGTCCACCTTCTCGGCGACCACTCCCGCGATGCGGGGAATCGGGATCTTGCCTTCGGTCACGTCGAAACCTTCCGCGGCGAACGCCTCGCGGATGCCGGTGAACACGTCGGCCAGGGCGTACGGCTCGGCATCTGCGATCCAGTAGGCGCTGCCCGAGGGCACGTCCGCACGTTCCGCACACAGCATGCCGTCCACCAGATTCTGGGTGTAGACCATCGATCGGCGCTGGGTGCCGTCGCCGACGAGCGGGAATCGGCCACGACGCACCGTGCGCAGGAACTGGGTCTGCCGACCGGGCTGCCAGGGCCCGTAGAACCAGGGCGGGCGCACGATCACGACGTGGAGGTCACCCGTGGCCGCGTACCGTTGCACGATCTGCTCGGCTTCCACCTTGGAGGATCCGTAGCCCATGTAGGGATTGAACGGTGAGTCCTCGGTGAAGACATCGTCCGGGGTGGGGTTGGCCCCGAACGGCGAGTTGGAGGACACGTGCACCACACGGGTCGCACCCGCTCGCTTGGCCCCGTCCAGCACCATCTCGGTGCCACCGACGTTCACGTCGAAGAACTCGCGGACCCCGCTCGTCGGGTGGATGACACCGGCCGTGTGGAACACGACCGGAGCCTCGACGCCGTCGAAGAGTCTGGCGATCGCGGCCGGGTCGCGCACGTCGCCGATC
>CAZEAV010000114.1:0-7677 GCA_964510215.1 uncultured Iamiaceae bacterium | reverse complement strand
GTCGGTGAACAGGGGGCTCGGCGACGCAGCGTCGTCGGCGTCGGCGGCCACGCTGGCCGCGAACGGGTTCACATAGGGTGCTTGGGCGAGGGGAGTTGCCATCGGGCTGCCTTTCCACAGGACTGGTGAGAGCTTCGACCCTGGAATGGTCGGCCGCAAAGTCGAGTGCCGTGGGGCAGCGGGGCGGCTCAGTTGCCGAAGATGCCGCCCAAGCCACCAGTGCCGGATTGCTGGGACTTCTCCGTGCCACCCTGGATCACCCCTTCGGACGGCTGGACCATCACCCACCCCTGACCGCCGAAGGCCAACTGCAGCATCTCCCCGCTGCCGCCGCGGAGCATCGACTTGAGGCCGCCGGTGTCCACCCGGGGTTGCATCGACACCCCGGACGACCACAGCACCACGGCGTCCGCGTCGCCGACGGTCTGGATCTGGGCCACGTCCAACACCACCGGCTCGCCGTGGGTGGTCACCGCGACATAGCCCGTACCCGACAGGGTGACCTGCCAGAAGCCGCCGGCCATCGCGCCCCCGAGCGCGCCGCCGAGTCCCCCGCCACCGGAGCCGCCGGTGCGCTGGATGTCCCAGCTCACCGAACCGCTGAACGCGAGAACCGACGAGCCGTTGCAGTAGACGGTGTCGTCTTCGAGTTACATCACCTGGATGTCAGTGCCCTGGTGTGCGCAGAAGACCTGGCCGTCGCCGGTCATCGACATGATCTCGAGACCCTCGTTCGAGACGGCCTTCTTGATCATCTTGCCGATGCCACCGGTGGACTGCTTCTCGAACGCGGCGTTGCCCTGGTAGGCGACCATGGCTCCCACGCGGGCCATGACCGGCCCGTAGGCGAGGCTCACCTTGAGCAACTTCTTGTTCTCCAGGTGGAACTGGTCTGGACTCTCGTCCTCGTTGTACTGCGCGAAATCTCCGTGGATCATGCCCGTCTCCTCGATCTCGGGTCCAAATGTGCCATAACCGCCGTGGTCAAGCTACACCGCCGAGAGGTACACCAGCGCCGCTTCGGTCATGGCTTCGATGCCGACGCGGATTCCCGGATCCGGCTCGGGGGCGAAGCGGGGCGAATGATTGTAGGGGATGTCCTCGGTGAAGCGCCCTTCGGCCAGTGCCCGACTGATCCGCTCCGGGTCGGTGACGCCGACGAACCAGAACACACACGGACAGCCCGCTGCGGCGGCGAAGGTGCCGAAATCCTCGCTCCCGGTCACGGGCGGCGCCTCGACGACCTGGTCGGCGCCGAAATGTTCGGACAACGCCGCCATGACCCGTTCGGTGGCGTCGGGATCGTTGGTGAGCAGCGGCAGCGACTCCAACTGGGCGATCTCGGGCGGCCGGGTGCATCCGGCCGCCGCGCACTCACCCTCCACGATGCGGCGGATGGCGTCCATGATCTGGGTGCGGACCGAATCCGAGTAGGTGCGGACGCTCAGGCCCAACTCGGCATCGTCGCCGATGATGTTGGTCTTGGTACCCACCCGCACCGACCCGACGGTCACCACCGCGGTCAGGGTGGGGTCGATCTCGCGGGACACGATCGTCTGCAGGCGCAGGATGACCGCCGCGGCGAGGATCGCCGGGTCGATCGTGTACTGGGGATTCGACCCGTGGCCGCCGCGTCCGTGCAGGGTGACCGCGAGTCCATCGGCCGCTGCCATCGCCGGGCCGGAGCGGTGCAGGATCCAGCCACTCGGCGCCGGGGCGGTGTGCTGGCCCAGGGTCACGTCGGGAGTGCCGAAGCGTGCGAAGAAGTCGTCGTCGACCATCGCCTGGGCACCGGCACCGATCTCCTCGGCGGGTTGGAACACCAGGACCACCCGTCCGGACCAGGACCCACGACGTTCGATCAGCTCCTGCGCCGCGCCGAGGAGCCAGACCACGTGCATGTCGTGGCCACACGCGTGGGCGGTACCGACTTCGTTGCCTTGGGGGTCGGTGCCCCGCTGGGTGCTCGCATAGGCCAGGCCCGTGTCCTCGACCACCGGGAGTGCGTCCATGTCGGCCCGGCACAACACGGTCGGACCGGTGCCGTTGTCGAGCACGCCGACCACGCCGGTCTGCCCGACATCGCGGGTCACCTCATAACCCAGTGTCTCCAGGCGTTCGGCGACGATGCCGGCGGTGCGGGTCTCGCTGAAGGCCAGCTCGGGATGCGCGTGCAGGTCCTCGTAGAGGGCCCGGAGCTCGGTGAGTGGAACGGTCAGTGTGGTCGACATGGGCCCATCCTTGCCGATCCCGGCGGTGGCCGTCGGACGTCAGGGCTTCTCCCGCAGCGCGATACCGGCGAGCGCGCCGATGAGGCCGACGTTCTTGATCGCCTGGATGCGCTGTGCGGTACGGCCCGGGTCGTCGGCATCCATCTTCCAGAACGCGTGTCCGGCGAGCGTGGTGGGGATCAGCGATGCGATCAACCCGGTCGCCGCGGCTCGGGGCAGGACGTTCGCGCACAGCGCGGCACCTCCGGCCACCATCGCTGCACCGTTGAAGCGAACGGCGAGTTCCGGTTCGGGGAGCCCGAACCGCTCCGCCGCGGCGACGCGGCCGCCCGGCTTGGAGGACGCTTCGAATCCCAGCCAGAGGAACGGGATGCCAAGGGCGGCCTGGGCGGCGCGTCGTGCGAGTTTCATGATCTTCTCCGTGGACGTCGAGAACAGTGAGGGGGCATCGGGTGAGCCCGGCGGGTTCGTGTCGACCAACAGAAAGTCGGAGCGAACGAGTCCGGGCCGTCGGTGTTCAGGCGGCTGGTGCCGCGCCGGCCGCGGCGAGCGCCCGGGTGAGCGTCGTCCAGCCCAGGGTGGCGCACTTGATCCGGCGCGGATACCGCAGCACGCCCCGCAGTGCGACGAGGTCGCCGAGTGCCGCTTCGTCCAGGCCGCCGTCGCCGTCGTCCGATGGCAGGCCGTCGGCATCGAGCCCGGATTCGGGCCCCAGCGACGCTTCGTGCACCGACATCATCGTGTTGAACGAGCCGATCAGCGTCTCGACCTCGGCCAGGGTCCGGCCCTGCAAGGTCTCGGCCATCATCGACGCGGAGGACAGGCTGATCGAGCAGCCCTGCCCACTGATCCGGAGCTGGGCGAGACGTGCGTCGTCCACTTCGCAGTACACCGCGATCTCGTCGCCGCACAGCGGGTTGAATCCGTCCGCGCGGGCCGCGGGCGGCACCGGCAACTCCCCGCGGCAGCGCGGGTTGCGGTAATGATCCAGGATGACCTCTTTGTAGAGATCTTCCAGACCGGCCATGGGACCTCCTTGTCGTGGATGGGTGCGGGAGCGGGCCGAACGCTCGATCAGATCGGGAGGATCAGATCGAGAAGAAGGCGGCGGTCGCCTCCAGGGCGTCCCCGAGCGCATCGATGTCGGACTCGGTGTTGTACACGTACCACGATGCCCGGGCGGTCGCGCCGATGCCCAGACACCGCATGAGCGGTTTGGCACAGTGATGCCCGGCCCGGACACACACGCCGTGCTCGTCTAGGACCTGGGAGATGTCGTGGGGGTGGATGCCGTCGAAGTCGAACGACGCGATTCCTCCCCGGGCTTCGGGATCGGCGGGTCCGAAGATGCGGAGCTTGTCGCCGAACCGGTCCTTCAGGGAACGAAGCGCGTACTTGTTGAGCGCAACCTCGTGTGCCCGGACCTGGTCCATTCCGATCTCTTCGAGCATGCTGATCGCCGCGGAAAGGCCCGCTGCCTCGATGATCGGCATGGTGCCGGCCTCGAACTTCCAGGGCAGCTCATTGCACGTGAATCCGTCGAGTCGGACGTCGGTGATCATCTCACCGCCGCCGAGGAACGGCGGCATGGCCTCCAGGATCTCGCTGCGACCCCAGAGCACGCCGATGCCGGTCGGTCCCAGCATCTTGTGGGCGCTGAACGCCGCGAAGTCCACGTCCAACTCGGCCAGGTCGACCGGCATGTGGGGTACCGACTGGCACGCGTCGACCAGGCACCGCGCGCCGACATCGTGTGCGGCCGCCGCCAGCGACGCCACGTCGTTGATTGTCCCCAGCACGTTGGATTCCGCGGTGACCGTCAGCAGCTTCGCGCCGTCCAGGAGGCGGTCCAGATCGGAGAGGTCGAGTCGACCGTCAGCGTCGATCGGAATGAATCGCAACTCGAAACCCCGCTCCGCGGCGAGCATCTGCCAGGGGACGATGTTGGCGTGATGTTCCATCTGGGTCGACACGACCACGTCGCCGGGCCCAAGGTTCGCGCGGCCCCAGGTGGCCGCGACCAGGTTGATCGCTTCGGTGGCGTTGCGGGTGAAGATCACCTCGCGCGCCGCGCGGGCGCCCACGAAACGGGCGACATCGGCCCGGGCCGCCTCATAGGTTGCGGTCGCCTCCTCGGCCAGCGTGTACACGCCCCGATGCACGTTCGCATAGCTGGTCTGGGCGAACTCGGTCATCGCGTGCAGGACGCGCTCGGGTTTCTGGGCCGACGCGGCCGAGTCGAGGTAGACGACCCGGTTCCCGTGCACCTGACGGGACAGGATCGCGAACTCGGACTTCAGCGCATCGGCATCGAGCGTTGCACGCGGAGCGGTTGGGGTTTCGACAACGGACATCGTGGCTCGGAGTCTACGGCCGCATTCCCGTCATCCGGCAAGGGGTCGGTTCAGACGCGCGCCTGGTGTGAAACGGGTACTATTGCCGCTCATGGGAGGACGCTTCGATTCTTCGATGCGGTTGTTCTCGGCATCCTGGTCGGTGTTGCGCGAGGACAAGAGCCTCGTTCTCTTTCCGTTCATCTCGGCGGTGGCCGGGCTGGTCGTGATCGCCTCGTTCGCGATTCCGGTGGTCGCGCTGTTCCTCCACGTCGACACCGTGGCCGCAACCTCAGCGACGTCCCAGCAATCGTCGGTCCACATGGACCCGCTGGGGTGGGTGCTCGTCGGCGTCGGCTATTTCGTGCTCGTCTATGTGGGGGTCTTCGCCAACGCGGCTCTCATCGTCGCCGCGAACGAACGACTCACCGGCACCGGTCCCGGCTCGTTGGCCAGCGGCTTCGGGGGCGCCTGGGAAAAAGCCGGCGCGTTCGTGCCATGGGCATTGTTGAGTGCGACGGTCAGCGTGGCATTGCGCCTGGTCGAGCAGCGCATGGGCATCGTCGGCAGGATCATCGTGTCGCTCGTGGGGATCGCATGGAACCTGCTCACCTACCTGGTGGTGCCCGTGCTGGTGCTCGAGGAGGGTCTGACCACCGGCAGGGCGGTCAAGCGATCGTCGGCGCTGTTCAAGCAGACATGGGGTGAGAACGTGATCGGCAACGCGTCGTTCGGGTTGTTCACGTTCCTGGTGGTCCTGTCCGCGCTCGCGCTGTTCCTCCTCGGGGTCGCTTCGCAAAGCGCGGTCCTCGTCGTCTCACTGGGAGTACTGGCGGCGGTCTGGTTGGTCGTCGGCGTCGAGGCGCTGGCGGCGATGTCGGGCATCTACCGGGTCGCCCTGTACCGGTACGCACTCGACGGCCGGGCGCCCGCCGCGTACGGCGCGTTCGACTTCGACGGAGCGTTCCGTGCAAGGAAATCGTTTGGTCTGTTCTCCTCCCGGGAGACGATCCACCGGCCACCGGCTGCGCTGTCGCGGGCGCCGGAGGCCCCGAGGTGGGCACCGCCGCCACCGGTCGAGGTGGTCGCCGGTGAGTACGGCGTGGAGATCCCGGGTTTCGACACCCTGGAGGGCCACCACCCCGGCGGCCCGGCTCCGGCCCCGGCCCCGCCTCCTGGTGGGTCACCGGAGGACCCACCGGGTTGACGGTTCTATCGAGCCGTCCCGGCTTCCTGCACGGGGCCGTCGATACGACGTGTCGACATGCCCGGACGGCCGGAGCTGCACGGACTTCGGTGGTCTGGCGCGCACTCCCGACGTTCAGCCCTGGCCGACGATGGCGGTGCCGGGCTCAGTAGGCGGTGGGGTCTGCGGAGGCGTAGTCGCGGGAGACCTGCTGTGCGCAGCTCGCCGGGATGCTGCCCAGCGCGGGGACACAGACGTCGAGGGTGATGATCCATTCATCGGGCGCCTGCAGGGTGAAGTTTCCGCCGACCACGTCGTGGGCGTCGTCGTTCATCGTCGCGTTGAAGTTGTCGAGATTGGTCTCGGACACGGCCGTGTACACGGCGTGCCAGGTGAACTGCAGTTGCCGGCCACAGGTGTCGTAGGTGCGTCCCGCCTCGGCGACCATGATCTGTGGCAGGTACAGCCCGGAAACCGGGCGGAAGCTGACCACGGTTTGGCAACTCATGTCGGTCGGCACCACGGTGACGACCACCGCCGATGTGGCGGATCGGCCGGCACTGTCGGTCACCGTGGCCCGGAGCACGTAGATGCCGGGCTGGAGCGGGGAGAGCGACCCCGATGCGCCCTGCCCGAGGTCCGTGACGGTTTCGAGCGGATCGTCGAGCGGGGTCAGGGTCCAGTCGACCTGGTCGGAGAGGTCACCGTCGGTCGGGTCGGTCGCGGTCACTGAGTAGGTGGTGGTGAGATCCGCGGTGGTGGAGAAATCGGAGTTGCGCGCCTGGGGCGCGGTGATCGTCAGCGTCGGTGCGGCCGGGTTCGGGTCGGTGACCGTGACCGGCGTCGAGATCGAGTCTATTTGGGTTCCCTGGGAGTTCGGGGAGCTCAGGAGGGTGGCCGTCAGTGTCGCAGCGGTGGTGCCCGCGTCAGGCGTGACCTTGACCAGGTAGGTCACCGATGCTCCGGCCGCGAGGCCGATCGCGTACTTCTCGTCGCCACCGGCGCCGAGTGACCCGTGGGAGTCCCACCAATTTTTCGCGAACAGCGGGTGCATGGCCGCCGATGAGGTGAACACGAGCGCGGCGCCGGTGACCGTGGTGGGCCCGAAGTTGTGGATGGTGATGGGGAAGGTGGTGGTGACGCCCGCGGGCACGGTCGCGGGTGCGTCGGGCATGAGCACGGCCAGGCCGCTCGTGGTGTTCACGATCGGGGTGTGGGTGGTGATCGTGCGGCTGACGGTGGTGTCCTGGCCGGCGCCGTCGTCGACGTGGGCGGTGAGGGTGTAGCTGCCCGGGTCGAGCGGCCCGAGAGTGCCCGAAGCCCCGGAAGGAAGGTCGATGGGGTCGGCGTCGGGGGTGGCATTGTTCTGGTAGGTCCAGGTGATGTCGCCCGAGCGGTCCGCACCGGTCGCCGTGGCCGCGGTGGCCGCATAGGGAACGGCCACGCCCGAGGCCACCGACACCGTGTCGGTCGTGCCGGGGGAGGTGATGTCGAGGGTGGGCGGACTGGCGTATCGCGACGCGTACTGGATCGTCGGGACGGTGGGGGGGGGGTCGGGGTCGGGTTCGAACCCGTTGGAGGTGACGGTGAAGTCGACGAGGGCCGGGGGATTGCCGGGCGCCGCCACGGGATGGAGGGTGACGGTGGTCTGCGCGGCGGCGGCGATGTCGCCGAGGTCGCAGGTGATCACGGTCGTGGACGATCCGACGGTCGCGGGGCAGGTGGCGGCGTCCGGGGTGCTTGCGGTCAGGGCGAGCGCGTCGGGGGCGACGATCACGAGCTGGGACGCGGCCGCGGTCGCGGTGCCGTAGTTCTTCAGGTTGAGCATTTGGGTGGGGGTGGTGCCGATGGTCAGGGTGGGTGACAGCGCGGTGGTGTCGATGCCCAGGTCGCGGCCGTCGCGCACTGCGGGTCCGACGTCGATGAC
>CAZEAV010000113.1:0-7715 GCA_964510215.1 uncultured Iamiaceae bacterium | reverse complement strand
GCTACGCGATCACCTCCGAGGAATGGAACGCGCGTCGCGACGAACTCGAAGCCGCCTGGCTCTCAGGTGCCTGAGGTTCCCTCGAGGCGATCGAGGGCACCCTTGCGGGTGATGGACCAGACCTGGTCGACCAGTTCACGCTGCACCGCGCCGTCCAGAGAACCCTGGGACGGGATCTCGGCGAGGGTCGTCTTGACCCGGCTGAGCAGTTCCCGGTCCGCCTCGGCCGCCCGGTCGGCCATCGCCCGCGCCCGGCCCAGGAGCTGGTCTTCGGGCACCACGGCGAAGACCACGCCGCTCCGCCAGGCGGCCTGGGCGTCGAGGGTCTCGCCGAAGAGCACCGCGGCGGCCGCGGACTGCGGCGAGGCGATCCGCTGCAACAGCCACGTGTGGCCGCCGCCCGGGTGCAGGCCGAGCTGCACGAAACGCGGGTCGAAGCTGGCGTCGGGGCCCGCAAGGCGGACATCGCAGGCGAGCGCGAGGTTCATGCCGGCGCCGACGGCAGGGCCGTTCACCGCGGCGATGGTCGGCAACGGACATCGGGCGACGCACAGGAACCCCTCATAGATCGCTTCGAGACGCGCCGAGGCGTCGGCAGGGTCGGTGGCGGTGCCCGCCAGCAGGTTCCGGTCGGCCCCGGCGCAGAACGCCGGGCCCGCCGCGGACAACACCACCGCGCGGACGCCGGCCGCGGCTTCGATCGCGCCGAAGGTGGCGATGAGCTCGGTGACCATGGCCTCGGTCAACGCATTGCGTTTGGCCGGGTCGTTGAGCTGCACCATCGCGACGTGACCGGTCAGGTCGAGTTCGACGAGCGACATGGATCAGGACACTCCCGTGGGTTCGTCGCGGATCACGGCCGGGGAATGGCGGAAGAACGCTTCGACATCTCGTTCGTAACGGTAGACGTTCCTCGGATCGCCGACCGTGGCGCGCAGGCGCATCGCCTCGGTGAAGGCCCGCAGCGCCCCGGCGGAGGTGTGGGTGTAGGTGAAACCGGTCTTCTTCAGGCGGGAGTTGTCCACGCCCCGTCCGAAGCGAAGCAGGGCCAGCAGCTCGTCGGGCAGATCCACGCCGATGCGTCGCAGCGGCGCGGCCGCGAACCCCGTGGCGACCGGCGGCATCGGGATCGTCCGCTTGCCACAGATCCGGGCGATCTCACTCCAGGGCAGCAGTCCGTCTCCGGTCACGTTGAAGATGCCCGGGATGTGGTTGTCGAGCACGTGGATGATCGACCGGATCACGTCGTCTTCGTGCACGAGTTGGAAGCGCGGGTCGAAGCCGAACACCGCCGGCACGACCGGCAGTCGGAGCGCCCGGGTGAGCGGCGTGACGATCGTCGGGCCGATCACGTTCGAGAAGCGCAGCAGCGTGACGGTGACGTGGGGGTTGTCCACCGCGAAGTCCCGGACGTAGGAGTCGACCTCCACCAGGTTGCGTTCCACCCGGGTGCGCGGCGGAGCGGAGCGGCGGCTGGACTCGGTGAACCAGACCGGGTCGCGGGGGTCCGAGCCGTAGACGAGCGCCGAGGACTTGACCACCACGTTGCGTACGGTGCTGGCGGCAGCGGAAGCCGCCGCGAACAGGTTCATGGTCCCGATCACGTTGATCTCGTGCATACGCCGGGCATCCATCTGCGTGGAGTCGACGACCAGGAAGGTGTGCACGATCGTGTCGATCCGGGCAGCACGGGTGATCCGGGCGAGGATCGAGTAGTCCTCGTCGCAGCGCACGTACTCGGTTCGCTGCAGCGGGACCTTCGGCGCGGAACGGTCGAGGCCGACGATCACGTCGACGTCGTCGTCGGCCTCCAGTTGCTGGGCGACCCGACCTCCCCAGAAGGTGCCCAGTCCGGTGACCAGGATGCGGCGTCCCACTAGCCGAACCAGATCGAGCGGCGTTTGCGCAGCATGTCGTACAGCGCGTCCTGGATCTGTCCCCGGATCGCTTCGGACGCGTCCATGATCTTGTGCCGTGAGTACCGGGGCTGGTCGGGTTCCACGTCGAAGCGCACCGGCTCCAGGACCCGGATCGTGAACTTGGCCGGGAAGTACGCGACGGTGGCGAGTGGCCCGAGCAGGGGCGCCAAGGCCATGTTCGCGGTGATCGGAAAGTACGGGATCCCCAGCAACTTGGCGAGCGTGGGAACGCGGGCGACGACCGGCATCGACTCCTCGGCGCCGACGACCGCGATCGGGATGACGGGGACACCCGCGCGCATCGCGATCTGGACGAACCCGCCGCGCCCGAACCGGCGCAGTCGATAGCGCTGGGAGTAGTGCTTCGCGGGGCCTTTGGTGCCCTCGGGGAACACCAGGGCGAGCCGGCGTTGGGAGCGCAACAGCCGGTAGGCGTTCTCGGGATGGGCGACCACGCCGCCGCTGCGGGCCCACAGGGTTCCCACGACCGGCATCGTGCGGAAGACGTGGTCGGCGAGACCGTAGACGCTCCGGTGGAGCTCGGTCTCGATGCCGTGCATGATCGCCGGGGCATCCGAGGGGATCGCTCCCGCGTGGTTCGCGACCAGGAGTGCGCCACCGGTGGTGGGAATCCGGTCGAGGTGTTCCCAGGTGACCCGGAACCAGTTGTCATAAATCGGGGCGTAGGCCCGGCGGACCAGCGCGCGCATGTGCTCGGAGCGGCCCCATTCGTCCACGTCGCTCCGGCGGTCCGGGTCACCGGCGACTTGGTCCGCCGCGCGGTGACCCACCGCCACGGTCGACGGCACGATGTCGGGTACCGGCACCAGGTCGGCCGTCGCGGGATGTCGGGCTGCCCGGGGCATGCGCCGAATGTTACCGGTCGAAATCGGCCAGGTACTCCTGACCGGGAGAACAGGTTTCCGCCAGCGCGCACCAACGGCAGGCGCCCGAGGGACGCCGGGTCGCTTGGAGCGTGCCGTCCGCGAGGCCCAGTTCCATGCCGATGCCGTCGGTGACCCGGGCGGCGGTGGCATCGAGGATGCCCGCGGTGATCTCCTCGCACTCCAGCTCGGCTGAGTTGAGATAGGCGGTGACTCCCAACCGGGGTGGGACGCCCAGGCGCAGCGCTTCGACGAGTGCGTAGAAGCGGAGGTCCGCGCGATGTTCGGGCGAGTGGCCGCCGGTCTTGTAGTCCACGATGATCTTGCGGGCCTGGTTGCCCGAGCCGACCGCCTGGCCGAGGGTGAGGTCCACCTGGCCCCTCAGCACGATGCGGCCATCGCACAACGTGGTGGAGAGTTTCGCCTCGGTGGTGGGTCGCATCGCCGGGGTGAGTGGCGGCCAGGACTCCAGGAACTTGTTGACGATCTCGACGACCGCACCGCGCAGTTCGGCCCGATCGGCGGGAGGGGCGGTCGCCACCCAGTCCGCGGCCCAGTGATCGGAGGCGCCGATCCGTTCGACGGCGGCGTCGACCAGGTCGAGTGGCAGCGGTGGCCCCGGCCAGTTCACCGCCAGCTCGAGGGCCTTGTGGGCGATCGTGCCGCGCACGATCGGCACGGTGATTTCGAACGGCTCGTCTTTTTCGTGCAGGTACCGCGCCTGGCAGCCGTGCACCCCGTTCAGCGTGCGTTTGGTGATGACCAGGGGACGTTCGGGGTCCAGATCGTCGACGACGCCGGCCAGGGCGCCCTCGATGCGGGTACGCAGTCGTGCGGCGAGGTCACCGGGGTGCGCGGTGCGGGCGCCGGTGTCCCCGGCCCCGAGCGCGGCCAGGGTCGCGACCTGTGCGGGATTCAACGTGGCGTCCACCGGCATCGCCGGGAAATTCTAGAGGTCGGCCGCGCACCGGGGGCGGCCGGTATCCGTTGCCGGTTCAGGTGGGTGGCTCGCGTCGGTAACCGGGGAAGTTGCCGAACAGGCGCTCATCGGCGGGGCCTTCGGTCACCGCGTGCACCAGCAGTTCGCCGCCGACGAACGCGCCGCGCCAGGAGGCGCCGCGTCCGCCGAACGGTTCGGCCTTGTCGCCCCGGGAACGGGTCTTGTTGACGCCCACCTTGAACGCCTGCACCTGGGACGCGAGGCGGGTCGCCGTGGCCGGGTCGTCACAGGCGACCGAGGACACCAGCGCGCCGTTCGAGGCGTTCATGGCCGCGAGCAGGTCCGCTTCGGTGTCGACGACCATCACCGTGTCGACCGGTCCGAACGGCTCGGCATGGTGCAGCGGCGAGGAACGCGGCGGGTCGTACAGCGCCACCGGGGCCAGATAGGCACCGCGGTCCTGCCCGGCGATGAACCCGCCGGCGTCCAGGTCACCGCGGTACAGCGGTACCGCGCCGTGTTCGATCGTGGCGTCCACCTTGGCGCGCAGGTCCGTCACCTTCGCGGCGTTGATGAGCGGTCCGAAATCGAGCGCCGGCGGATCGTCGTCGTCGCTCGCCACGGCGAGTGGGTGCCCGAAACGCAGATCGGCGAGCACCGGCAGGTACATCGCGAGGAACCGGTCGAACAACGACCGCTGCACCACATAGCGCGGGTACGCGGTGCAACGCTGCTTGCCGTACGCGAAGCCTTTGCGGATCTCCGGGGCCAGCGCGTCCCAGTCGGAGAACTCCCAGATACCCCAGGTGTTCAGACCTTCCTGTTCCAGCACGTGCCGACGATCGGTGTCGGCGAGCTGCGTGGCGATCTGGCCACCGGTGTCCCGTCCGCCGACGAAGGACAGACAGCCGATCTCGGGCGAGTTCACCAGCACCGGCGAGAGCTCCCGGCCGCCGCCGGAGACCAGACTCAGCGGCAGCCCCTCTTCGACCGCCAGGGCGACCGAGAGTGTCAGGGCGTTCACGCCACCGTCGGTGGGCGACTTGGCGATCACCGCGTTGCCCGCAAGCGCCTGCACCAACATGGCGTGCACCAGCACCGAAAGCGGATAGTTCCACGACGCGATGTTGGACACCGGGCCGGGCAGGGGGCGTCGACCTTTCAGCATCGTTTCGATCTCGTCGCAGTACCACTCGACCCCCGAGATCGTCCGGTCGACACCGGTCGCCGCCTGGTTCCAAGGCTTGCCGATCTCCCACACCAGGAACTGGGTGAGCAGGTCCCGATGCTCGGCGAGACGCTTCACGGCGGCGCGTACCCGGGAGGTGCGTTCACCAAGGGGTACCCGCCGCCAGGCGTCGTGGTCGGCCACCGTGGCCAGCATCGCGACGCGGGCGCGGGACTCGTCCAGCATCGGCGGGCCCACGATCTCGGAACCGTCCACCGGGGACACGGCCGCATTCGACTCGCCCTCGGCCTGCCATTTCCCGCCCCAGTAGTTGGACAGCCGATCGGTGCCGAACGCATCCGGCGCGATCGTGCGGGCACGATCGAAGGCGTCGCGGAACGTGGAGCCGGTCTTCACGTGCAGCGCCCCTTCGGCCCCCGGGGTCGATCCCGAGTCGCCAGGGGATGTGTCGGTCATCGTCACGGTCTGCTCCAGTCGGTGGGTCCCCGCACCTGCCTCGCCGTGATGTTAGAGGATGCGCGTTGCAGGGTCAGCGCCGACAGCTTGGGACCGACCGGACGACGGGACGTGCCGAAATGGCCACGGGTCACCGGGGCAGGCAGCGACTACGATGGTCGGCTCACGGCGCATGGAGGGTCGAGGAGCCGTGGGCATTCTGGACGGCGTGCTGTCAGGAGCGGACCGGCGCCGAGGACCCTCGGGGTCGTGGACACGTCGACCACGAGCCGACGATTCAAGCAACGGAGACAGCGATGGCCCCAGTCATCGAGGCACGAGGCCTCGTCAAGACCTACAAGGAGGTCGCCGCGCTCGACGGCCTCGACCTGGTCGCCGAGTCCGGCCGGGTGACCGCGCTGTTGGGCCCCAACGGCGCGGGCAAGACGACGTTCGTGAACGCCGTGGCCACCCTGTTGCGCCCCGACGCGGGCGAGCTGACCGTGGCCGGGATCGACGCGTTGGCGCACCCCAAGCAGGTGCGCAAGGTCATCGGCCTGGCCGGGCAGTTCGCCTCGGTCGAACCGGCGATGTCCGGCACCGAGAACCTGGAGCTGGTCGCCCGCCTGTTCGGGCTGCAACGCGACGAGGCCCGTCGGTCGGCCGCCGAGATTCTCGAACGCCTCGGTCTCGCCGATGCCGGGAAGCGATTGGTGCGGAACTACTCGGGCGGCATGCGTCGTCGCCTCGACCTGGGCGCCAGCCTGGTGGGCCGGCCGCAACTGTTGTTGCTGGACGAGCCGACCACCGGGCTCGATCCGCGGAGTCGCAGCGAGTTGTGGGACGCGATCCGGGGGCTGGTCGCCGATGGCACCGACGTGCTGTTGACCACCCAGTACCTCGAGGAGGCCGACCAGCTCGCGAAAGACGTCGTGATCGTGGACCACGGACGGGTGATCGCCGCCGGAACCCCGGCATCGCTCAAAGCGCGCTCAGGCCGCGACGTGATCGAGGTTCGCCCCAACGACCCGGAAGATTTGGACACGGTGGCGGAGGTGCTGGCCCAGATCGGTGTGGAGGCCCCACGCGTCGACCGGGACTCAGGGAGGGTCGCGGTGCCGGTGGACGACGGGGCGGACAAGCTCACCAAGGTCGTGATCGCGCTGGCCGACCGACAGGTCGCCTTCGACGACATCGGATTGCGCCGTCCGACACTGGACGAGGTCTTTCTCGCGCTCACCGGCCAACCACTCGACGTCACCGCAGCAACTGGAGACCCCCAATGACGACCATCACCGCCGATCCGCAATTCGCCCGCTCCCAGGTTCCCGTCGCCCGAGGAGCCGGATTCGTCACCACCGTCAGCGGCTCCGCCCGACGCACGGTGCTGCAGTTCTTCCGGACCCCGCAGGTGCTGGTGATGGGCACCGTGCAGGGAGCGATGTTCCTCATCATGTTCCGCTACGTGTTCGGCGGGGCGATCCGCACCGGCGGCGCGCTGAGCTACGTCGACTTCCTCGTCCCCGGCTTCCTGGCCACGATCGTGCTGTGGACCGGCATGTCCGCCGCGTCCGGGGTCGCCGAGGACGCGGCCGCCGGGGTGCACGACCGTCTCCGATCGCACCCCAGTCCCCGGGTCGCCGTGGTGGTGGGCCGGGCGTTCGCGGACACGTTGCTGACATCCTGGGGCCTGCTGGTGACGGGCCTGTTGAGCTTCGCGATCGGTTTCCGGATCCACGCACCGGTGCTGCATGTCGTGGTCGGTTTCGCGCTGATCGTGGTCGCCGGGTTCGCGTTCGCCTGGGTGTTCATCCTGATCGGACTGATCGGCGGCAACGCGCAGGCGGCACAGGGGCTGTCGATGCTGGTCATCCCGTTCTCCTTCGTGTCCTCGGCGAACGTGCCGGTCTCCTCGATGCCCGGATGGTTGCAGCCGTTCGCGGCGAACCAGCCGGTGAGCGTGCTCATCAACGCGGTGCGGAGCCTCATGCAGGGCGGCACGATCCGCGTCGGTATCGGCCACACCACCACCTACTGGGTGATCCTCACCCTGATCTGGTGTGCCGGGATCGCCGTCGTGTTCAGCGCGCTGTGCGCCCGCCGTTTCGCCCGCACCCGTTGACGCCCTGAACGTCGATGACGGGGATCGGCGCCACCGGCCCCGGACATGAACGCCGCCGGTGAACCACCGTGATGCGCGACGTGTGCCACCACGAATTTCCGGTGTCCGGAGTCCTCGCCGGACGGGGTGACGGCGACCACGACGATCGATGCGAAAGGTGAGCCGGTGAAGACGGTGTATTCTGATGGCACGCCTGAAGTGGATTACACGTTCGACAAGCTGGGCC
>CAZEAV010000112.1:0-7721 GCA_964510215.1 uncultured Iamiaceae bacterium | reverse complement strand
CGCCGAAACCGCATCGAGCAGCGGGTCCATGCCCGCAACCTCGGACAGATCCAGCATCGTCGAGCCGAGGCCGAAGGAAGTGGTGTGGACGTGGCTGTCGTAAAGGCCGGGCAGCACGGTCGCTCCGTCGACATCGACCCAGTGGCGCGCATCGAGGCCGGCAACGGCGTCGCCGACACCCATGATGTGCCCCTGCCAGAGCCCGATGCACGATCCGTGCTGCTCGACACCGGAGGCGGGATCGAGCAGGTGGGCGTTGGTGATGAGCAGGTCGAGTGTCACCCGCAAGCCCCGTCGGTCTGGTCCGAAACGCAATGCATCCGCCTCATCGTGTCAGATGATCGCCGGGCGCGGTCACGCGCCGTTCCCGATTGCGTGTTGCCCGTCCCGACCGCCACCGAGGTCGGTCGGCTTCGCCGGAGGAGGTGGCAGTGTCGTAGGCGTGGGCGGCGGCGGAAGGTGCGCTACTCGCTGCGGCCGCCGGGCGACGACGACAGCGCCGACCGTTGTGAGGACGATTCCCGGCAGGGCAACCCGAGCTGCGACTCTCGCCGAGGCCGTTGCCGGTCCGACCATCAGACTGATCAAGCCTGCGGCCACGATGGTCGTGATCCAGCCCGCGGCGGCCACACCGATGCCCCTGAGCCGTGAGGGCCACCGACGCCTACCGGTCATCCAGACGACGATCGCGAGCACTGGCCCGAACAACAGGATGATCGTCGGAGCGGCGGATTCGATCCGATTGGGTTCGGCTGGAGGGGCGTTGCCCACACGTACCGGCGTCCATTGGCCGTCGGACTTGCGGACGAGTACTCCGTCGGCCCCATAGCTGGCCACGACGTGTGGCTTCCCAGCTACGCCGATCGCTGCGATCGACGCGAGCACGCCGATCGACCCACCCGCGCAGCCGGTACTGATTCGGGAGAACGACGCATCGGACAGGCGGAATTCCGTGGACACGGCACCGCGGGGCTCGACTCGCTCGATTGCGCGGCGGCCACGGAGTCGCCAGCAGGTTCCGTCCTTGCTGCACGCCTTCTGGGTGCCAGTCCGCCCAGGATCAACGTAGACATCTTTCCTGGTCGTGGGAACCTTCGGCGTGTCGGGCCTTTCGCTGTCGCGCCAGGTTGTCCCGCCGTCCGTGCTGATCTTCCGGCTATCGGACCCGTAGCCAGGCGTGACCAGAGCGTAGAAGTCCTCGCCGCGAGCGGTTACCCCGGCCACCGCGGGACTCGGCCCGCAACTCGTCGCCGTGGTGGCCGCGGTTGCCAGCACGACACCGACAATTGGGGCTGCAGTCGTCATGACGGCAACCAGCCCGGCCCGAGTACGCCACGCGCGCGTGGTCAGCGCCGATGACGGAGTGCTGGAGCGGCGGAGTAGGGCCCACACGAACACGAGCGCTCCGAGGGCGAGTAGGTCGGCCGGATCTCGCCGGGTGACGCCGCCCAGTACCGGGCGCGCAGCTTCGGCAATGCCCGGCACGAGCTTGAGAACGCTGAACGCAGCACCGGCAATGCCGAGCCCGTAACGGAGGCCGAACACTGCGGCCAGAACGATGCCCGCCGCGGCGAGACCAGCGAAGTCGCTCAGTTTGCCGGTCCACCACCCTGGGTACCGAGCCTTCAACACGTGGTCATTGATCACCAGCACAGCGACGCTCATGAAGAGCGCGGGGTGTCCGAGCCAGTGCATGTGATGTGAACGGTCGACGCGCGCGCGTTCTGCCTCAGACGCCATCGGTCAAGTATCGCCGAGCGAGCCGGAGCCGCGTCGCGATGGTGATCAACCTCGGCGGTCCGGCCGAGTCTCTGACCGACGGGCGGTGAGGGCAAGGCAAGACCGGGTGCTGGAGTGCGTCACGGCCCGGGCATGTCCGAGGCACCGGACCATGGGTGATCGTCCGGTACGGAGGCCAACTCGTCGCACGAGATGACGATTCCATGGTTCGCTTCGTGGCATGGTGAAACCATTGCCGGGCGGCGATTCCGCCCCGGCCTGGTCGCGCGTTGTCAGGCTTCGGCGATGTTCCGAAGGTGCGGCCAGGCGGCCGCGAATCCCGGGTGCAGGGGGAGTTGGTCGACCTCGGCGCCGGTGCACCAGCGGATTTCGGTGGTCTCGAAGTTCGCCGCGACGCCGAAGCGGCGCGGGACCAGGATGACCGATGTCGTGTACTGCCAATCGAATGCCGGAGCGAACACGTACTCGCCGAGTAGCTCATGGGGTTCCGGCGGTGCGCCCACTTCTTCGGTCGTCTCGCGCAACGCCGCCGCGAGCGGCGGCTCGCCCCGGTCGATGGCGCCACCCGGGCCCGACCAGGTGCCGCCCACGTGGGCCCGGGCCCAGCGGAGCTGCATCAGCACCTCGGTGCCTCGCTCGCCCCGGTGAACGAACAGCGCCCCCGCCGCGCCGTAGCGACCCCATCGCACGTGCCCGTCGTCGCAGTGCAGGAACCCGTCCCCGGATCGCCGCCGTCCGGCGGTGTCCGCCCCTCGGGACGGATCGGTATTCTCGGAGCGCGTGGCCACGTGCGCGATTCCAGCACACCCCGTCGGCTCGCACCGGCCGTCGCGACGATCGCGCACCCCCGAAACTGCTGCCGACGGCGCAGCAAGGGGTAACTAGGGTCCGATCCCGTGGACGATGTCGGTGCCGATCCTCGAGCGGCGAATCTGGCCCGGTGGGACGAGGCGGTGCCGCACCACGTGGCGAGTGAGCTGTACGATCTGGCGGGCTTTCGAGCCGGTCGTGACGACATCCGACCGTTCGAGCCGGCCGAACTCGGACCGGTTGCCGGCCGCGACCTGGTCCATCTGCAGTGCCATCTTGGCACCGACACGCTGTCCTGGGCCCGCCATGGCGCGCACGTGGTGGGGGTCGACTTCGCGCCGGCTGCCATCGATGCTGCCGCCCAGCTCGCCGAGGACTGCGGGCTGACCGCAGAGTTCGTCTGCGCCGACGTGTACGACGCGCCCGAGGCACTGAGCGGCCGGACGTTCGACATCGTCTACACCGGTATCGGCGCGTTGAACTGGTTGCCCGACCTCACTGCCTGGGCCGATGTGGTGGCGCGGCTCCTCCGCCCCGGCGGGGTGCTGTACCTGGTGGAGATCCATCCGATCGTCGTCGGCGTCGTCGAAGACGGCCGGACCATCGGCCAGGACATCCTCCAAGCCGACTACGCCCGGTGGGACGAAGACGGCGGCACCTACGCGGCGCCCGACGCCACGTTCACGAACACGACGACCTTCGAGCGGGCCCATGCGCTGAGCGACGTGCTCAGCGCGGTGCTCGATGCGGGTCTGGGTATCGAGTTGTTCCACGAACAGTCGTTCACGAACGCGCCGTGGCCGTGGACGGTCCGCGGCGACGACGGTTACTACCGGCTGCCCGACGGGTGGTCGAAGTACCCGCTCACCTACTCGTTGCGGGCCCGCCGTCCGGCCGAGTAGCAAAAACCCGCGTGGTGATCTCGCCACGGAGCCTTCACGAAAAACCGGTCAGGTCCGGTCGATCCTGTTCCAGAATTGGTGGGTCATGCCGCTGGGCGAGGTCACCGACTCGACGGTGAAGCGACCGTCGATGTCGCCGACGGAATCGAAGAGCGCGACCCCTCGTCCCAGGACGATCGGCACGACCACCAGATGCATGAAATCGACCAGGTCGGCTTGCAGGAACTGGCGCACGGTCGAAGGCCCGCCCCCGAGTCGGACGTCCCGGCCGCCCGCGGCGTCCCGTGCGAGCGAGAGGACCTCCTGTGGCGAGCCCTCGACGAAGCGGAAACTCGTCCCGTTGGCGAAGTCGATGTCCGGATGCGGGTGATGGGTCATGACGTACACCGGTGTCGCGAACGGCGGCTCGTCACCCCACCAACCCTTCCAGCCGTCGTCGGGCCACTCACCGGTCTGCGGGCCGAACTTGCGACGCCCCATGATCTCGGCGCCGATGCCCTGACCCCACAGGGTCGTCAGTGCACGGTCGACGGTGACCGGGGCATCCACGGTGTGCATCCCGTGGATGAACCGGCCGTCGAATCTCCCGAACAGCTTCTCCGCACCACCGATCGGCGCGTCGAAGGTGACGTGGTCGCCGGCGGCGTAACCGTCGAGGGAGATGTTCAGGTTGTGGATCCTGGTCCGGGGCATGGCGACTCCATGGGCAGTCGACGGAGGTATTCGATGATCAGACGGGTAAGCATGGCGAACTTCATCGAATGGTGCCGAGATTTTCGCGACCGCCGCCAGGATCAGGCCGCAACGAGGTTTGTCGGGAGCCTGGTCGGGAAGTACTCCCAAACCCGTGACAACGAGGTAGGCGATGAATTCCGACGCTCAAGACGAAGCCGAGATGCTCGACGACGAGAAGCTCGGCGACGAGTACCCACCCGAGGAACCGCTTGGCGTCGACGAGCACGGCACCACACCGGCCGAGGAGCGCGTGGACGAACCACCAGAGGACCGCGCGGCGCGCGACCGGCCCGACACGTTGGAACCCGAGCACGACATGATCGACCTGGTGGCGGAACCGGATCCCGACACCGAGGCGGAACTGATCGGAGCCGAAGCAGAGAGGGATCCACGCACCGTCGAACTCGATGAAGGCGACCCATCCGAGCGGCTCGGCGAGGGCGTGACGGCCGCCGAGGACCAAGCCGTCCATGAGGACCGCTGATCGTCACCGAGGTGGCACGCGCGCGGACCCCACGTGACGGTTCGCCGCCTTCGCCGGGCCATTTGGCGCCATCGGCTCGGGGAAGGACCGACCGATGGTGCGCGGCCTCGATGAACGGTCGGACCGATCCGGCCTGAGTGGCGCCGTCGCGTCACTGTGGGCCAGGTTGGTCCGCTCGGCCGGCGGGACGCGTCGCGCCCAGATGGTTCTGCTGTTGGCGAGCATTCTCGCGCTCGACAGTGCCGACCGGGGGGCGGTCAGTGCGGTTGCGGTTCCTCTGAAGCATGACCTGCACATCGGAAACACCGACCTCGGCCTCATCGTCACGGTGGTTTCCATGGTCGGCCTGGTGTTCGCCTTCCCTGCCGGCGCCCTCATGGACCGGGTGCCGCGTCTCCGGGTGCTCGCCGGAAGCATCGTGCTCTGGGCGTTCGCGATGGTGGCCGGTGCGACAGCGACGTCGTACGGATACCTGTTGGTGACTCGAGCGGCGCTGGGTGTCGTCGTGGCGGCCGCCGGACCGGGCGTGGCCTCGGTCACCGGCGACGTCTTCGCGGCGGACGAGCGAGGGAAGATCTACGGCTACATCCTCACGGGTGAACTCGTGGGCACCGGCGTCGGGGTGGTCCTCGCGGGCGAAATCACCGCGCTGTTGTCGTGGCGATGGTCCTTCGTCGCACTGGCGATTCCGCCGCTCGTGCTCGCGGCGATCCTCTGGCACACACCGGAACCGAAACGCAGAGCGGCCACCGGGGAGCGCGGCCCCGACCGGGCCAGGTTGACCCCGTGGCAGGCGGTTCGCCGGGTGCTGTCCGTGCGGACCAACGTGCTGTTGATCATCGCCTCGACCGTCGGCTACTTCTTCTTCGCCGGACTGAGAACGTTCGCGATCGTGTTCGCCCGGGGCCGCTTCGGACTCAGTCAGGCGGGTGCCTCGGCACTCATCCCGGTGCTCGGCGCGGGCGCGGTCGTCGGGGTGCTGGTGGGAGGACGTCTCGGCGACCGACTGCGACGACGTGGCCGTCGCGCCGCGCGGGTGTCGGTTGCCGCCGCGTGTCCGATCATCGCGGCCGTGATACTCGTGCCCGGCTTCCTCTCGTCATCGCTCGTGCTTTCCGTCGCACTGTTCACGGTGGCTGGTGTCGCGCTGGGGGCGGCCAACCCGGCGATCGATTCGGCCCGCCTCGACATCATGCCGTCGTCGCTGTGGGGACGGGCCGAGGCCGTACGGTCGGTACTCCGCACCGGCGGAGAGGCCGTGGCACCGGTGACGTTCGGCGCAGTGGCCGGTTGGTTCGCGGGGCCGAACGAGCGCGGACTGCAGATCGCCTTCCTCATCATGTTGCTTCCGCTCGCTGCGGGCGGCGTGGTGTTGTGGCGAGCGCGCCGGACCTACCCCGATGACGTGGCCGCAGCGGACGAGTAGCCCGCCACGACTCCGAGGCGCCTCCCGGCGGACGCCCTCGCCACTCGAGCGGGTGGCCGGTCACGGCTTCTTCCTGGGTTTCGCGTTCGCACCGCGTTGCTTCGCACTCTTGGCCTTCGCCTGGGACTTGGCCTGACGGACCGCCTTCTGGGCCTCCCTTTTGGCTGCAGCGAGATCGCGCCTGGCTTTGCGCATCTCGTCGCGGGCCGCCCGCAGTGTCTCGGCATCGAACTGGTCGCGTTCGCCGCCCGGTCCGCGTGGACCCCGCGGTCCACGGGCCCGACCCGGACCGCCGGCACCCCGTGTCCACGGGCCGTCACCGCCTTCCCACGGATGCCCGTGGCCCCACGGGTGCCCGTGGTCGCGGCCGTGATCGTGCACCGCCCGTGACTGCTCGGCGAAGTCGCGCCAGGCCGCCTTCGCGGCGTGTACCGCTTCGATCACCTGCTTCCGTGCCTCGTTCGCGGCGTCTGCCGCCTGCTTGAACTGCCTTGTGCTCGGGGTGCCCTGTACCTCCAGACCGAACGACCAGAGCCCGGTGTCGATCAGCCGAGCCGCCCGGCGCACCTCGTCGACGATCGCCGCGCTCGCCCGCTTCGGCGAGTCGGCGAGGTCGGCGTTGTTCCGCATCGCCTGCCGCATCACCGGCCACAGTGCGCAGAGCGCCGAGGCCGCGACCTGCGGCTCGGGATCGAGTGGGTCGACCCCGGCCCGTGCCGCGAGCTCCTCGGCGGCGACCTGCGCGACCCGGTCCATCATGTCCCGCTCGGCCGCGCGCAGCGACGGTGTCGTCTCGATCAGGTCCCGAAACCCTTCCAGCACCTCGGCGGGCGACACGCCGTCGGGTAGGGCTGCCCACCAACTGGTCGTCGCCTCGATGTCGGCACCGAGTTCGGCCACGAACGCCTCGACCGGCGAGCCCTCGGGCGCGTCGGGACCCAGCGCACGGCGCACGACTGCGACCATCTCGGGCTCACGGTCGAACAGCAACGACTCCTTGGTCGGGAAGTAGTTGTAGACGGTCTTCTCGGAAACGCCGCTCGACTCGGCGACATCGGCGACCCGCACGGCGTCGAAGCCGTGCGCGAGGAACATCGCGGTGGCGGTGTCGGAGATCAACTGACGGGTGAGCCGCTTCTTGCGTGCGCGCAGACTTTCGTCCGTCTCGCCGGCACGTGGTGGCCGGTGACCGGCCGGACCCCGCAGAAAGCGGGACACCACCTCGGCACGGTCCTCGGAGTCGGTCATGACCCGAGTGTACTGCGCATCCTGATAATTTACTGTTGCAGTATTCTTTCAGTCGCTGTATCTTTCTAGTGTCCGTAAATCACAAAGGGATCTCACCATGACGACACCAGCGGTCTCCGCCACCGCCCTCACCAAGACATTCGGCGACTTCACCGCGGTCTCCGACATCGATCTTGCGATCCAGCCCGGCCAGGTCTTCTCACTGCTCGGCCCCAACGGTGCCGGCAAGACCACCACCGTCCGGCTGCTCACCACGCTCACCGCGCCCACCAGTGGCACTGCCACCGTCTTCGGTCACGACGTGATCGCGGATGCCGACGCCGTGCGCCGGTGTACATCGCTCACCGGCCAGTTCGCCGCCCTGGAGGACAACCTC
>CAZEAV010000111.1:5324-7819 GCA_964510215.1 uncultured Iamiaceae bacterium | reverse complement strand
GGGGAAGATCGCAGCCATGCGTGCACTCTCTCAACCGGGTGTGACATTTTTGTTCGAAGGCATCGTCGGCGCTGACGCCGGAGGGAACGCCCGTTCGACTGCCATCCAACCACGAACAGTCGTTCGAGTCAAGAGCTGATCGAACAAATGTTTGTCATTTGCACCGGTGTCGACTACCATGCACGGCGAACACGCGTTCGTGGACCGCTCTCCGCGGACGCCGACGAAAGGCAGCACGATGGCGAACACCCGACTCACCACCCGGCAGCGACAGGTCCTGGACTGCATCGAACTCGCGATGCGCGAGCGCGGCTTTCCGCCGTCGGTCCGCGAAATCGGCGATGCAGTCGGCCTGACCTCGCCCTCCAGCGTCCACGCGCATCTGTCCACCCTGCAGAAGCTCGGCTACCTGCGTCGGGATCCGACCAAGCCCCGGGCCATCGAGGTGCATTTCGATCCCCTGTCCGGCGCGACGGTCGACCGTCGGCCCACCCGGCACGTGCCCCTGGTCGGCGACGTCGCCGCCGGAACCGATGTGCTCGCCGAGGAGAACATCACCGAATCGCTGCCGGTGGCCGAGGACCTCACCGGCGACGGCGATCTGTTCATGCTCCGGGTGCGCGGCGATTCGATGGTCGACATAGGCATCTTCGACGGCGACTTCGTCGTGGTCCGCTCCCAACCCACGGCCGAGAACGGCGAGATCGTGGTCGCCGGCATCCCGGGCGAGGAAGCGACCGTGAAGACCTTGCAGAACGACGGCGACACCATCACGCTCGTCCCTCACAACGAACGTCTGTCGCCGATGACGTTCCCCGCCGACGAGGTGCAGCTGTTCGGCAAGGTCGTCACGGTGATGCGCCGCCTGTAACGCCGGGCCTCCCCCACCCGCGCCGTCCCGGATCGGTACCGGTCCGAACGCCACAGCACTAGAGACCCTGGGTGATCAGGGCACGCAGCACCCGGAAACACCACTCCAGCGGAGCACGCTCGAGGCGTTCCTCCGCGGTGTGGGCGAGCACCGCCGAACCCGGTCCGAAATTCACCGCCGGGATCCCGTGCGCCGCGAAGCGGGCCACGTCGGTCCAACCCAGCTTCGCGCCGACGGCCAGGTCGGCCCGGCCGATGAACGCCGCGAGGAGCGGATTGTCGAGCTGGGGCAGCGCCCCGGCGGCCGAGTCGGTGACCTCGAATCGGTCGCCGTCCTCCAGGAACTCGTCGACGACCGAGCGGACGAACGCTTCGGCTTCGGCCGGGCTGTGGTCCGGTGCGAAGCGATGGTTGAGCGTGAGGGTCGCCTCGTCGGGGACGACGTTGCCGGCCACCCCGCCCCGCACGTCCACGGCCTGCAACGACTCACGGAACGCCAGACCGTCGATGACCGGCTGACGCACGGGTGCTGCGACCACCGCGTCGAGCAGCGCGCCGAGCCGGTGGATGGCATTGCGGCCCATCCAAGGGCGTGCGGAGTGGGCGCGCTCACCGGCCAGGGTGAGTCGGGCGCGCATGGTCCCCTGACAACCGGCCTCGACCGACCCGTCGGTCGACTCGCCGATGAACGCGACGTCGCCGTCCAACAGATCGGGGCGCTCGGAGAACAGCTCGCCGAGCCCGCTCTCCGCCGCGGCGATCTCTTCTCGCGCATAGAACACATAGGTCACGTCCACCGCAGTCACCGGCACGGAGCGGGCCAGGGCGAGCTCGATCGCCAGCCCACCCTTCATGTCGGTGGAACCCACGCCCCAGAGCGTGTCGCCCTCGATGCGGGCCCGGGCGTTGCCGTTCGCCGGCACCGTGTCGGTGTGCCCGGCCAGGATCACTCGCTGGGGCCGCCCCAGATCGCTCCGGGCGACGAGGTTGTCGCCGACGCGGGTGACCTCGAGATGGGAAAGGGCGCGCAGCTCGGTTTCCAGCCAGTCCACCAGCGGGCCTTCGGCGCGACTCTCCGAGGGCTGATCCACCAACGCTGCGGTGAGCGCGAGCAGGTCCTCGGGAAGCTGTTCCCCCGCATCCGTTGCCGCGGGTCGCCCCGGAACGATCGCCATTGGCTCAGACCGTCGCGCCGTGATCGCGCAGCACCTGGTTGAGGGCGGACTTGTCGTGCCGTTCGCCTTCGACGAGATGCTTGATGACCAACACGCACGGCAAGCCGAACTCACCACCGGGAAAGGACTTGGGGCGCATCGCCAGGATCGCGACCGACCACGGCGGCACGACACCCCGGCCCAACTCCTCACCGGTCGCGGCGTCGATCACCGGAATCGACCCGGTGATGATGCAGCCGGCGCCCAGCACGGTGCCCTCACCGATGACGGCACCCTCGGCCACGATGCACCGGCTGCCAATGTAGCACTCGTCACCGATCATCACCGGCGCAGCCTGTGCCGGTTCGAGCACCCCCCCGATCCCCACTCCGCCCGACAGATGGACGTTCCGACCGATCTGGGCACACGAGCCGACCGTGGCCCAGGTGTCGACCATCGTGTTCTCACCGA
>CAZEAV010000111.1:0-5314 GCA_964510215.1 uncultured Iamiaceae bacterium | reverse complement strand
CGACGCGGGCGCCGATGTTCACATAGCTCGGCATCATCACCACCCCGGGAGCGAGGTATGCCCCGTGCCGGGCCGACGCTCCGGGCACCACGCGCACACCGGACGCCTGGAATCCGCGCTTCAGCGGAATCTTGTCCGCGTATTCGAACGGGCCCAGCTCGGTGGTCTCCATGGACGAAAGCCTGAACAGGGCCAGGATCGCCTGCTTGCACCAGGTGTGCACCACCACCGAGCCGTCCGCACCCATCTCGGCCACTCGGACCTCGCCCCGATCCAACAAGGTGATCGCCTCGTCCACCGTGGCGCGGGCTTCGGTGTCGTCGGGATCCAGCGAGTCCCGTCGTTCCCAGATCTCGGCGATGCGCTGTTTCAGGTCGGACATCGCGTCACCCTAGAGGATGCGCCGACAGGCGCAGCCGGGGGGACGGTTCAGCCAGGTCACGGGGACGGCCAGGCGTCGTCGGGCGGCGCCTCCCGGCGTCTGCCCGGCCACGCGGATCCCGGCGGCGGGAATGCCGACGAATGTCCGGGTGGCGAATCCGGCGGCGCGGTCCCGGGCGTCGGCGGATACGCGGGCGGCGGTTGCGGCGGTGGCGGAGAACCGGTGGGCGGGCCGTATGCCGGACCCGGAGGCGGGCCGTACCCGGGAGGCAGGCCGTACCCGGGAGGCGGGCCGTACCCGGGAGGCGGAAAACCGGGCGGAGGATAGGCCATGGGATACGGAGTGACGGGTCCCGCTGGCGGGAAAGCCGCCGGAGGCGGACGGCGACGCACCACGGTCACGATCACCAGCACGAGACCCACGACGAAGATCGCGCCGGCGACGAAGAACCACAGCGCGAGCTGACCGCCCCGGAACTTCGAGCCGCTCCCCACCCCCAGTGTCTGCGACGGATCGAGATCGGGCGACCGCACCGTGTAACGACCGGTGCGATCCGCATGGAACGTCGCGATGGCCAACGCCTCGCGGGTCCCACTCGCCGTGGTCCGGGTTGCCTCGTACCGGCCCGTGAAGACCGATTCGCCCGCGGGGCCGAACACGGCGACACTCGGACGGACCGTCATCGTCGAGGCGATCTGATCATCACCGATCGCATAGACGATGTAGTCGCCCGAGTGGGACAACTCGATGCCGCCGTCGGTGCCGACCTCGCGGGGGAAGCCCACCAGGTCGGCGAGGCGACCGAACGTGACCGCCAACACGATCACGCCGACGATCACCCCGCACACCATCAGGCCTCCGCCAACCCAGTACCCGACGGAGCCGGGACGCGGACGACCGGACGCGTCGGGCCGGGCTGATCCGCCCGGCGCTGCCGGTGGGCCGCTCGGGCCGATGGCGCTCACCGCACCATCGTGACACGGAACCGGGGCCGTCCGTGGTCGATTCGACTTCCCGGTCCCCGCCGATTCACGCGATCCGTGACTCCACCAGATCGAGCGCGGCCTCGCCCTGCACCGCGGCCACCCGCACGTACGCCGCGCCGGCGGCACCGTAGAACTCACCCGGCGACACCAACAGGCCGACCTCGGTGGCGAGGCGTCGCGTGAGCCCCCAGGCGTCGTCGCCAGGGGCCCGGGCCCACACGTAGAACCCACCTCCGGGAAGTGTCGCCGCGGCGCCGAAATGGCCCAGGATGCCCGCGAAGCGCTGCACGCGGCCCCAATAGCGCCGCCGCTGGACATCCACGTGCGCGTCGTCGTCCAGCGCCACGACCGCCGCGTCCTGCACCGGGCCGGGCACCATGCGTCCGGCGTGTTTGCGCACCTCGGCGAGATAGTGGACGATCTCGCCGTCCCCGGCGTAGAAGCCGATCCGGGCGCCGGCCAGATTCGACCGCTTGGACAGCGAATGCACCGCGATCACGCCCGCCGTGTCCGAGGACAGAATCGATCTGCCCGGCACCGTGCCGTCGACCGGCGACTGTGGCCCGCGCCCGTCGCCAGCGTCCCAGGTGAACTCGATGTAGCACTCATCCGAGAACACCGGCACGCCCCGTGCCCGACCCCACTCGGCTGCCGCGGCCAGATCGTCCAACCCCCCGGCCGGGTTGCCGGGCGTGTTCACCCAGAGGCACAGTGCCCGGTCCGCATCCTGAGGTGCGACCCGGTCCAGGTCGATCCGCCAGTCCGCGCCCATGGGAACCGCCACGGCCCGACACCCGGCGAGCTGGGCGCCCATCGCATAGGACGGGTAACTCACCTCCGGGTAGAGCACCGTGTCCCGGCCAGGGGTCCGAAGACGGAGCAGGTGAGGAACCTCGACGACGAACTCCTTGGTGCCGATGCAGGCCGCGACGTCCCCTGCGTCGACCTCGACACCGAAGCGACGCCCCAGCCACCCGGCCGCGGCCTCGCGCAACGGTGCGGTACCGATCGAGGGCGGGTAGCCGCGTAGCCGCTCCGATGTGGCGAGCGCGCTCGCCACCGCAGCGGGCGGCGGATCGCCGGGCGTACCGACGCTGCAGTCCACCGCTCCGCCCGGGAGCCGCGACGCAGCCTGGAGCAGTGGCGCCACCCGGTCATAGGGATAGGGCGGCGGCACGAAACCCGCGGCGTCGCTCACGAGGCCACCTCCAGCCGGGCGAATCTGGCCCGTGCCGACACGTCCAGCCGGGCCACCACACGCACACCGGTGTCGCCCGGCACGGTCTCCACCACGTCGCCCTCACGGTGGACCGCGGCCAGCAGGTCGGCCCGTGCGTAGGGTACGAACAGCTCGACCCGGGCGAAGGTCCGCCGGAGCGCTGCCGCGATGCGGGCCAGCAGATCGTCGATCCCGTCGCCGGTGGCAGCCGAAACTCCGAGCGCCTCCGGATGATGCACGCGGAACTCGGTCAGACGGTGCGCTACGGCGGCATCGTCGAGCGCGTCGACCTTGTTCACCGCCAGGATCTCGGGCACCTCTTGAGCCCCGATCTCACCCAGCACCTCCCGGACCGTGGCGAACTGGGTCTCCAGGTTCTCGTTCGTGCCGTCGAGGACATGAACCAGCACGTCGGCCTCGTTGACGACCTCGAGCGTGGAACGGAACGACTCGATCAGCCCGTGGGGCAACTTGTCGATGAAACCGACCGTGTCCGTGCACAGCACCGGCTCACCACCGGGTAACGCGAAGCGTCGGGTCGTGGCGTCCAGCGTGGCGAACAGACGGTTCTCGACGCCGACGTGCGCCCCGGCGAGGCGGTTCAGCAGTGTCGATTTCCCGGCGTTGGTGTACCCGACGATGACGATGTGACCGAGTGGGCTGCGGGCACGGGCCTTGCGCTGGGTGGACCGGTGCGCCGTGATGTCGGCGAGGTCGCGTTCCAGATGGTGGATGCGCCGGACGATCCGACGACGGTCGACCTCCAGTTTGGTCTCGCCACCACCCATCCGGGTTCCCACGCCGCCACCCTGCTGGGACAAACCGGTTCCCTTGCCCCGCAACCTCGGCAGCCGGTAGCGCAGCAGGGCCAGCTCGACCTGGGCACGACCTTCGGTGGAGGTGGCGTTCTGGGCGAAGATGTCGAGTATGACCGCGGTCCGGTCGATGGCGGTACGTCCCAGGATCTTCTCCAGGTTCCGTTGCTGAGCCGGAGTGAGCTCCTCGTCGAACACGACGGTGTCGCAGTCGGTCGCCCGCGCCACGTCGGCCAGCTCGTCGACCTTGCCCCGGCCGAGGAACGTCGCCGGATCGGGCCGGTCCCGTCGCTGCACCACCCGTTCGACCACGTCGGCACCGGCGGCGGCGACCAGGCGGGCGAGCTCATCCAGCCCGGTATCGACCTGGTCGCGTGGCGTGCCGGCGAGTTGCACGCCAACCAGCACGATCCGCTCCCGGAACGTCCGCTCGATGAACGCGGCCGAGGCGCCACCGACGTCCCCGAAACCGCCGCGGTGCTCGGAACCCGCGGCGACGTCCCGGGGAGAGGTGTCACTCATCGGCGCACCTGGACATCCGCGATCCACTGGGACGGACCGTGCAACACCGGCTCGCCGCCCAACTCGACCCGGACCCTGCCACCGGGCATCCGGACCCCGACGTCGTCCGAGGTGGCGCCCCAGTCGTGGGCGCTGAGTGCGGCGGCGGTCGCGCCGGTACCGCAGGCCTGGGTGACCCCCGCCCCCCGCTCCCAGGTGCGCTGTCGGATCTCATCGGTGCCGGTCACCACGATGAAGTGCACGTTGATGCCGTCGGGAAAAAGCGCCGCCCAGGCCGGGCCCTCGATGGCCGCATCCACGTCCGCTGGGTCGTCCACCTCGAGCACCAGATGCGGGTTGCCCAGATCCCAGGTGGCGGTCCTGGAAACGGGGCGGGTGTCGGGTCGGCCGGCGACGGGCAGCTCGGGACCCGGGCCGGGCCGGCCCATGGCGACCGACGCCACGACCGTGTCGGGATCACCGCCGCGGTCGGCGGCGACCTGCACGACACGCAAGCCCGCCGCGGTGTGCACCTCCAAGGTCGTGGGGAGCTCGGTGGAGGTGGCGCGGATCACCGCCTGGGCGAAACAGCGGATGCCGTTGCCGCTCATCTCTGCGGGGGAGCCGTCCGCGTTGAGCAGGCTCATGTTCCAGGTGCCGGTCTCGGCACCGGGTGTGGCGCACAGCAGGCCGTCGGCCCCCACCCCGCGGTGGCGGTCACAGACCCGTCGGGCGAACGCCGACAGGTCGGCCGGCTCGGCGCCGCCGCCGTCTTCGGTGGCGGTGAACACGAGGAAATCGTTCCCGAGGCCGTGCAGTTTGGTCAGCGCGATACGGTCGGTCACCGGGCCCAGTCTCCCACGTGACCCCACCGCGCACGCCACCGGATTCCCAACCGGTCGGCCACCTCCGATGCGGCGGTCAGAGGGGGATACGCCAACGGTCGATCAGTTGGACGACGACCCGGTCGACCGGGGTCGTGGTGACGTCGATCGTGTGCAGCCGCGGGTCACGTCGGAACCACGAACGTTGGCGCCGCGCGAAACGTCGGGTGGCGACCACCGCCTTGTCCACTGCGTCCTCCAGCTCGCAGTCCCCGTCCAGGTACGCGCCGAGTTGCCGGTACCCCAGCGCCTGGGCAGCGGTGCGGCCGATCGGACGGGACCCACGGCGCAGCGTCCGCACTTCGTCGATGAGTCCGTGGGAAACCTGACCGTCGAGTCGGACGCGGATCCGCTCGGCGAGGACGGGCTGATCCACGTCGAGACCGACCACGTCCCAGGCGGTCGCCGGGTAGCTCTCCAGTCCGGTCCCCGAGGCGGAGAAGGGCCGTCCGGAGCCCAGGCACACCTCCAATGCCCGGACGATCCGACGTCGGTTGCCCGGCTCCATGCGCGCCGCCGCAGCCGGG
>CAZEAV010000110.1:0-7828 GCA_964510215.1 uncultured Iamiaceae bacterium | reverse complement strand
TCTCCCCCATCTTCATGACCGAGCCGGCACCGAACTGCTTGTCGATCTGGCTGAGTGCCATGTCCAGAGCTTTTTCCCGCTCCACGGGGCGTCCTTCCTTCATGGTGTTTCTCCCTTTTCATCGGGTTGTCGGTCGACCGGCTGGGGTTCGACCGGGTGGTTTGTCAGGCTGCAGAGTGGAGCAGCGATCGGATGAGACGCACCCTAGGAAGCGGGTGTGACATTTTCGCCGACCGGTTGAGGGCCGAGCAGTGGAAAGAGCCACCGAAGGACCGGTAACGAGCGGCGAATGGCATCATTGTAGTTTCCGAACACCCGTTCGTTCAAGGATCCTGCCGACGGACCGGATCGGAGCCGAGGAGCCGGCGAACCCGACCGCGCAAGGTACGGCGAACGACGACCGGCTCGAGGCGGCCGGGCCCGCTCAGCCCTCGTCGAGCCGCACCAGGGCACGCCGCAACACGTTCAACGCGCTGATCGTGGCGTACGCCCGGATCCGCCGGCGGTCACCGAACAGCGAGAGGCGACGGCTGCGGACCTCCTCGCCGAGCGCCAACCCGACGAACACCGTGCCGACCGGTTCGCCGTCCTGTTCGGCGGGACCGGCGACTCCGGTGATCGACAGCGCCACGTCGGCACCCAACATCCGCCGCACCCCCACGGCCATCGCCTCGGCCGCCTCTTTGGACACCACGGGGCCTTCGGGGACCGCCAGCACCTGCTGTTTCACTTCGGTGGCATAGGAGACCACCCCGCCGCGCACCACCTCCGATGCCCCCGGCACATCGGTCAGCCGGGCGGTGATCATGCCGCCGGTCATGGATGCGGCCACGGCGAGGGTCGCGCCCCGCCCCCGGAGCAGATCGAGCACCACCGACTCCATCGTCGCGTCGTCCTCGCCGAACACGAGCGAGCCGAGGTCCTCCCGCAGCCGTTCCGCCACCGCATCGACGGACCGGCAGGCCGCGGCCGCGTCGTCGCCTTTCGCGGTGATCCGCACCTTGATGCCCTCGACCCCGCTCGCCAGGAACGCGAGTGTGGCCGTGCCGGACACGTCCAACTCGTCGATCCGGTGCTGGAGACGCTCGGCCAGACCCGACTCGGATTCTCCCCAGGTCCGCAACGTGCGTGACACGATCGCCCCGCCACTCCCCTGTCGCCGGACAAGATCGGGGATGACCGCCCGCTCGAGCATCTCCACCATCTCGTGGGGCACCCCGGGAACGGCGTATATGACCTTGTCGCGTGTGACGCTGTCCGGATCGGTCCAGGCGACCGGACAGATCAACCCCGGGGCGGTGCCCCGCGTCTGGGGAATCGGCATCGCGCCCTCGGGTACGTCGGCCTGGAGCAGGTTGTTGTCGCTCATGTGCCGGTGCCGGGCGTCGAACATCGCCCGGATCACGTCCACGAGCGCCTCGTCGCGGACCAATTCGACCCCCATCACCCGGGCGAGCACCGACCGGGTGATGTCGTCGTGGGTCGGCCCGAGCCCGCCGCACACGATGACCGCATCGGCACGCCCCAGCGCCGCGCGCACGGCCGCGGTGGCGCGTTCCAGGTTGTCCCCCACCTTGGTGGCGAGGACCGAATCGATGCCGGACGCGGCCAGGCGTTCACCGATCACCCCCGAATTGGTGTCGATCACCTGACCCAGCAGCAACTCGGTTCCCACGGCGACGACCTCACACTGCACGCGGTGATCCTAGGCCCGCCGTCCGCGCCGCCACCGCGGGGTGATCGTGTCTAGCCTGGCAGCTCATGGAACTGCGCATCTTCACCGAGCCCCAACAGGGGGCGAGCTATGACGACCTGCTGGCGGTGGCCCGCACCGCGGAGAAGCTCGGTTTCGGGGCGTTCTTCCGATCCGACCACTATCTGAAGATGGGCGACGTCACCGGTGCCCCCGGCCCCTCTGATGCCTGGATCACCCTCGCCGGACTCGCCCGGGACACCTCGAAGATCCGTCTGGGCACCCTGGTCACCGCGGCGACGTTCCGGTTGCCCGGCCCCCTGGCGATCGCGGTCGCCAACGTCGATGCCATGAGCGGCGGCCGGGTGGAGCTGGGCCTGGGATCGGGCTGGTACGGCGAGGAGCACGCCAACTACGGCATTCCCTTTCCCGAACTCGGCGAGCGCTTCGACCGACTCGAAGAGCAGTACGCGGTCGTCACCGGGCTCTGGACCACGCCGGAGGGCGAGACCTTCGATTTCGCCGGCGACCACTACACGCTGCGGGATTCACCGGCGCTGCCCAAGCCCGTCCAGAAGCCGCATCCGCCCGTCATCGTGGGCGGCGCCGGGCCGAAGCGCACCCCGGCACTCGCGGCCCGCTACGGGGACGAGTACAACGTCGCGTTCCATCCCGTCGCCGACACGGCCGCGGCGTACGACCGGGTGCGCTCGGCGTGCGAGGCCCAGGGGCGTGACCCGGCAACGCTGATCTACTCGGCCGCCCAGGTGGTGTGCGTCGGCGCGGACGAAACCGAGGTCCGCCGGCGTGCCGCCGCGATCGGGCGGGAGCCCGACGAGCTGCGTGAACATGGCATCGCCGGCACGCCGGACGAGGCCCTGGCCAGGATCGAGGAGTTCGCGCACATCGGTGTGTCCCGGCTGTACCTGCAGGTCCTGGATCTGTCGGATCTCGACCAGCTCGGCTTCATCGCGGAACATCTGATGGAACGCCCCGCCACCTAGTGTCGGACCGGACGCTGTTCCGGATCGCCGTCGTCATCACCGTGGCGCCGATCGTCGTCGCGGCGGTGCGCAACGGGATCGGCGGCTGGTATCCGGCCAACGACGCGGCCCTCACCGCGGTGTACGTCAAGGACGTCTTCTCGGCGCACACCCCGCTGATCGGACTCCCGGCGCGCAACTCTTTCGGTCCGGCGCCGGATTACTTCTATCCGGGCGCCGTCGAGTTCTACCTCCTGGCCGTGCCGGTGCGCCTGTTCGGGGTGAGCTGGGGCCTGCTGGCCGGCATGGCCGTGCTGAATTCGGCATGGGTGGTCATGGCGCTGTGGCTCGTCCGCCGCCGGGTCGGCTATCGGGTCGGGATCGTGGTCTGCGCCGCGTTCGCGACCCTGCTTTGGGGTCTGGGCAGCCAGGTGCTGTTGGATCCCACACCGGTCCAGGCAGGTTCGCTCGCTTTTCTCGCCCTGTGCGTCGCGGCATGGTCGGTTGCCGATGGCGACCGCAAAGCTCTCGTTCCCCTCGCTCTGGCCGGGAACTTCCTGGTGCTCACCCACCTCAAGTTCGTGCTCGCCGTGCCGGTGATCGGTGTCGCGGCGCTCGTGATGTGGACCGTCGGCGTCGTGCGGGTGCGCGGGCGCGAACGCGACCCGGACGCACCCGGGCGTCGCGCGCCACTCCGTTCCCTCGCCGTGGCGGTGGGAATCAGCGTCGCGCTGTGGATCCCCTCGGTTCTCCAGCAATTGTCCTCTTCCCACGGCAACCTGTCGGCCCTGATCGCCGCGGAAGGGAGCGGCGACGACGTGGCGCGCCATCTCATCGACACCGTCCGGGTGACCGCTACGCCGATCGTGACCTGGCCGTTGTGGTTCCGCGATTCGCTCGCCCATCCGGGATTCGCAAGCCTCGGCCCGACCTCCTCCGCGGCCGCCCAGCTCATCGGCGCCATCGTCGTCGCAGGCATCGCCCGTGCGGTGGGCCTGCACGCGTGGAAAAGGCGCGACACCACTGTGGTGACCGCGTTGGGGATGGGCGCGGTCGCCTGGGTCGCCTGGGTGATCAGCACCCAGGTCGATCCGGTGACGACCCCGTACGATCGCACCTACCTGCAGGTCCTGTGGCCGCTGGCGCTGTTCATCTGGGTGGCGCTGGGCATCGGCGTGATCCGCTCGGTTCCGATCGCCCGGTTGCGCCAGGCGGGTACCGCGACGTCGGTGGTGCCGCCGGCGGCGTTGGCGGCGGTCGTCGCCTTCGGAGTGTTGAATCTACCCGCCTACGACGCGGGGGCCACCACTGCCCGGCACGAAGTCCCGATCGCCCGGAAGGTCCACGACGCGGTCGTCGCGAAGGTGCACGGGCCGGGTCCGGTGCTGGTGCGCTCCCAGGCCTACCCGGCACGTTCGTACTTCCCGGTGGTGCTGTTGTCCCTGCAGGACCAGGGCATCGCGTTCCGGGTGACGCCGGGATGGGACACCACGATCTACGGGTCGTTCCGCCGGTTCCGGGCCCACCCGCCCAATGCGCGCCGGGAGCTCGTCGTCACCAACGCGTCGACCACGCTTCCCGGCGCCAGGCCCATCGTCGTGATTCCGCGGACCACGACCTTGTCGCACACGAAGTTCGCGCGGATCGCCACGGCGGTGACCTCGATGCTCGCGACCACCGCAAGTGTGCGGTTGCCCCGCGACGTGGACGCCACTCCCGAATCACGCGAGGCCTTCGACGGGTTCATGGACTGGGTGCTGGTCGCTGCGCACACCAGTGCAACGCAACGCCAGGTGCTGGCACTCCTTGCCCATGCGGTGAAACTGCTTCCGGCTGGATCCCAGGAGTCCGCGTTCCGCACCCCGGGCGTGGACGACTCCTCGATGCGTCGCTGGCTGCACGACCTGGTCGCCCAACCCACGACGGTGTACGTGCGCCCGATTCCGAGCCGGTGAACCCGTCGGGCGTCGTCGGCCCGACCGCAGCGCGTCGTGCTCAGCGTTCCATAGCGGTTGCCGCCGCCCGGCCGGCCAGCAGGTACTGCGCGCCCGTGACCACGGTGAGGCCAACGGCGACCCAGATCAGCAGCTGCCCCAGCCCGACGAGATCCGCGGTGAGCGGTGCGATGACCGCGCCGATGGCCAGCTCCTGGGAGAACGTCTTGAACTTCGCCAGCCGCCGCGCCGGCACCGCCAGGCCGCGCCGTCCCCACCAGGAGCGGTAGACGCTGATGACCAGCTCGCGTACCGTGATCAGCCCCACGGGCAGCCACCACATCGCCCCGGTGGCGACGAGCGCGAACATCGCACCCAACACCAGGGCCTTGTCGGCGAGTGGGTCCAGGAATGCCCCGGAGCGGGTCGATCCCTGACGGCGGGCGATGTACCCGTCGATCCCGTCGCTCGCGGCCAGGACGAACGCGAGCGTGAAGGTGCCCCAGCTGACCCGGTCGGCCACGATCTGGGCCACCAGCAGCGGGACGAGCACCAGGCGGGCCAGCGTCACCAGATTGGCCGGGGTCAACAGCGCGGACGGGCCGAATTTCCCTTCGGCTTCAGGCGGCGTCGGCTCGTGGTTCAGCGCCGTCACCGCTCCCCCTCGGCCGGGATGGCCGCCACGGCCTCGAGGTCCGGGCCCGAAGCGCCGGTGACCACCACCTCGGCGAAGGTTCCGACCTCGAGGTCCTCGGGCACCGCGATGATGCCGTCGATCTCGGGCGCTTCCCGGTGGCTGCGCGCCACGCCGGGCGCATCGACGAGTACCCGGAGCCGCTCACCCACGAGCGCGTCGCGCTTCTCCGCGGTGATGTCCTCCTGGAGGTCTCGCAGCTCGCCGAGGCGGTCCGCGACCAGACCGCGGGGCACTTGACCGTCCAGGTCCACCGCGTGGGTGCCTTCCTCGGGTGAGTACGCGAAGAACCCGCACCAGTCCAGTCGAGCCCACTCCACGAACGCCAACAACGCGTCGTGGTCGGCTTCGGTTTCACCGGGATAGCCGACGATGAAGTTCGACCGGAACGCGCTTTTGGGTTCCAGCGAGCGGATGCGGTCGATCTTCGCCGCGAACTTCTCGGCCGAGCCGGGTCGGCGCATGGCCCGCAGCAACGGCGGGGACACGTGCTGGAGCGACAGGTCGAAATAGGCGACGCCGGTGGCCAGCATCGCGTCGACGAGCGCATCGGTCAGCCCGGACGGGTACAGGTACAGAAGACGCACCCACGGCACGGCTTCGGCGGCGGCGCGCACGAGGGCGGTGAGCTGCAGGCTGCCCTTGCCCTGGTCGCGTCCATAGGACACGAGATCCTGCGCGACCAGCACGACCTCAGCCACGTCCAGCGAGGTGATCTCGTCCAGGACGGCGTCCAGGGGGCGGGAACGCTGTTTGCCGCGGAAACTGGGGATGGCACAGAATCCGCACGCCCGGTCACAACCCTCGGCGGCTTTCACATAGGCCCAGGGGCGGCCGGTGCGCGGGCGGGGCAGGTTCAACAGGTCGAAATCGGCGACCGAGGAACCGGCCGGGCGCGGTTTGCGACCGATTCCCAGCCCGGCCCTCGGGCCCGGGTCGATGTCGTGGCCAAACCCCGCTACCAGGTCGGCCTCGGGAAGCGCTTCGGCGAGTTCGTCGCCGTAGCGCTCCGCCATGCAACCGGTCACCACCAGCCGGGAGTTCTCGCCGCGCACCTCGTCGAGTGCCAGCACCGTGTCGACGGACTCGGTACGCGCCGCTTCGATGAACGCACAGGTGTTGACCACCACCAGGTCGGCTTCCGCGGGGTCCGCTGTGGCGACCAGGCCGTCGTCACCCAGCCGCCCGGCCAGCTTGTCCGAGTCGACCTGGTTCTTGGCGCAACCGAGCGTGACGATCGTGTACGTGCGCGCCGCGCCCGAGCCTTGTTCGACCGCTTCGGGGTGCGTGGCGTCGGCGACGGTGTCGGACATAACCTGGCCATTGTCCCACGCGGGCGCCGGCGATGGGCAGTTGTGCTGCCGGCCGCACCACGTCGTGCGGGGCGGACGGTCAGTTGGTGGTGGCGTAACGCTCGGGGTAGCGCTTGGTCAGATCGGCACATTCAGGGCAGACCGACTCGGGGATCACACCGAGGTGCATCAGCACCGAGAAGATCCGGCATCCGACGCAGAATCCCAACGCCGCCTCCGCCAGCGCCGGCACCGCCAGCATCGCCACCACGACCAGTGCGGCGGTGTGCAGGCCGAAGCCGAACCAGAGCAGCGCGGCGGTGCCGCTGAAAACTGCGCCGATCCCCTGGGCGAAGCGTTTCGGCGGCCCCGGCACCAACTTGGCCGCGCCGAGTCGTGGAGCGACCACGCGGGTGGCGAGCCGGCCCAGCGGCGACAGGGTGGGCCCGGTCAACACGCGGGCCACGAATCCGTAGGTCAGCAGCGCCAGGGGAATCCAGGACGCGGTGAGGATCGTGGCCACACAGAGCACCACCACCCCGACCGCGACCGTGCGCGCCGCGTGGTCGTTCACCGGATCAGGAAAGTCGAGCAGATTGGTCATGTTTGAAACCCTACCAATCTTGTCGGGAATAGCTGCACGTGGGAATCGTCACACCGCCTCGGCACCCTGGAGACCATGGCATCGCAATGGAACGAAAATGACGGCAAGCTGCACCGGGAATTCACCTTCGCCGACTTCTCCGAAGCCTGGGGCTTCATGTCACGCGTGGCGTTGGAGGCCGAGAAGCGCGGTCACCACCCGGACTGGTCGAACTCGTGGAACACGGTCACGATCGACCTGGTGAGCCACGACGCCGGCGGCATCACCGACCGTGACCGCGACCTGGCCCAGGCCATAGACAACATCGCTTCCTAGACGCGACGCCCTGGACGCGACGTCGTTCAGGGATTCCCGACCGGGGTGGGACGCGACCACTCCCCGGTGTCGTCCCGGTCATCGGTCGCGACCGTTGCGGGATCGGCCTCCGTCGGCGTCGGTTCCGCGGTCGGATGACCCTCGAACTCCTCGAGGGTCATCAGGACCGCCCGGGCTTTGGAGCCTTCGGACGGGCCGACCACGCCACGCTGTTCCAGCAGATCCATCAGCCGGCCCGCACGGGCGAACCCCACCCGAAGCTTGCGCTGGAGCATCGAGGTCGAACCCAGTTGGCTGCGCACGACCAGCTCCA
>CAZEAV010000109.1:0-7849 GCA_964510215.1 uncultured Iamiaceae bacterium | reverse complement strand
CGTCGAACGGATCTGCCTGATCGACAAGGCCGGTGACGTGGGCGGGGTGTGGTACTGGAACCGGTACCCCGGCGCGATGTGTGACACCGCGGCGATGATCTATCTGCCGCTGCTGGAAGAGACCGGGCACGTCCCCAGTCGCAAGTACACGATGGGCACGGAGAACTTCGCCCACGCCCAGCGCATCGCCAAGCACTATCGCCTCTACGACGACGCGCTGCTGTCCACCGCGGTGACCGCTCTGGAATGGGACGACCAGGCCGACCGGTGGATCGTCCACACCGACCGCGGCGACGCGTTGCGGGCCCGCTACGTCACGATCGGCACCGGCCCGCTCCACCGGCCGAAGTTGCCGGGGATCCCCGGTATCGAGGCCTTCGCCGGCCACGCATTCCACACCAGTCGCTGGGACTACGCCTACACCGGTGGCGACCCGTCGGGCGCGCCCATGACGAATTTGGCCGACAAGCGGATCGGCGTCATCGGCACCGGCGCGACCGCGGTGCAGTGCGTGCCGCCCCTGGGCCGGGACGCGGGGGAGCTGTACGTGTTCCAGCGCACCCCCTCCGCCGTGGACGAGCGCAACAACCGACCGATCGATCCGGACTGGTTCACCACCCTGGAGCCGGGTTGGCAGGAGCAGTGGCGGATGAACTTCACCGTGCTGCAGACCGGGGGTTTCGCGGACGAGGATCTGGTGCAGGACGGCTGGACCGACATCTCCCAGCGCATCCGTGACCGCGTGGTCGACCTGCTCGACGACGCCCCACCCGAAGACGTCTTCCGGCGGGCCTATGAGGACTCCGACGACGAGAAGATGACCGAGATCCGCTCCCGGGCCGAGCGCCTGGTCGCCGACCCGGCCACTGCCGAAGCGCTCAAGCCCTGGTACCGCCAACTGTGCAAGCGCCCCTGCTTCCACGACGAGTACCTCCAGACCTACAACCGGCCCAACGTGCACCTGGTCGACACCGACGGCAAAGGTGTCCGTCAGATCGACGAGACCGGCCTCTGGGTCGGCGACACCCACTACGACCTCGACGCGATCGTGTTCGCGTCGGGATTCGAGGTGGGAACCTCATCGAAACGGCGTTGGGGTTTCGATGTCATCGGACGCGAGGGGCGCCTGCTCTCGGAGCACTGGCAGGACGGGATGCGCACGCTGCATGGCATCCACATCAACGGTTTCCCCAACGCGTTCATCGTCTCGATGAGCCAGGGAGCGAACCTGATCTCGAACATCCCGCACAACCTCACGGACGCCGCGAAGACGATCGCCACCGTCATCGCCCGCGCGGAATCCACCGGCGCGACCCGGGTGGAGGTGACCGAGAAAGCCGAGGACGACTGGGTCGAGATGCTCGCGACCAACACCGGCGGCGTCATCGGTGGCGCGGACTGTACGCCCGGTTACTACAACAACGAAGGTCAACAGGCCGACGCGCGTGACGGCATCACCGCCGGCGGTTATCCCTCCGGCCCGGTGGCGTTCTTCCAGATGATCGACGAGTGGCGCAAGCGCGGCGACTTCGACGGGCTGCGCTTCACCTGACCGACCGGACGTCCGGTGCCCGGCGCCGGTCTGCCCGTTCGTGGTCGACGCGCCCACGAATCTATTGACGCTCGGGCTCGCATAACCTAGCTTCGGCGACATGACGAACCTCCGTTGCACGCTGCTCGGTACCGGGAGCCCCCTGCCGGACCCCGAACGCGCCGGGCCCGCCACCCTGGTCCAGTCGACGTCCACGACGGTGCTCGCGGATGCCGGCCGGGGGGTCGTGATGCGGCTGGCCGGTGCCGGTGTACCGGTTGCGTCGCTCGACGCGGTCGTGTTGACCCACCTGCACAGCGACCATGTGTGCGCGCTGAACGACGTGGTCACCACCGCTTGGGTGACTGCACCCGTGGCGCGGCGTCTACGGATCGTCGGTCCGCCGGGTACGAGCGAGGTCGTGGCCGGCATGACGGCGATGCTGTCGATCGACACGGGCTACCGCCTCGCCCACCACGCGGACCTCACCGGACCGCCCGATCTGGCCGTCTCCGAGGTCACCCCCGGGGATTCGGTGACGATCGGCGATCTGACGGTGCAGATCGGCCAGACCGATCATCGCCCGGTGGAGCCAACGGTGGGCTACCGTTTCGAACACGACGGCCATGCGATCGTGCTCGGTGGCGACGGGGTGCCCTGTGACTCCCTCGATGAGTTGTGTCGGGACGCGGACCTGTACGTACAGACGGTGGTGCGTGACGATTTGATCCGCCCGGTCCCGTTCCAGCGCTTCGTGGACGTGCTCGACTACCACTCGACCGTCGCCGATGCCGGTCGTACGGCGGCACGCGCCGGAGCGAGGCAACTTGCGTTGACGCACATGGTGCCGGCGGTGCAGCCCGGCACCGAGGAGGAGTGGCGCGCGCAAGCGACCGCCGTGTTCGACGGCGACGTCGTGTTGGGGACCGACGGTCTGGTCATCGAAGTCGGCTGAGAGGCCGTCGCTGATGACGGACGGGAGCTGGGCCCAGTGTCGGATTCAGGGCTTGCGCGCCACCACGTCGACGTTTGTGGCGAACAGGTTGATGCCCGGAGTGCGGCTCAGGAGTTGGTTGATCCTCCAGACCTTCGGAGCGCTGCCGGCATCGAGCCGTCGGCCCAGGTGCGTGAGCGGAATGACGTTCAGTCGCTTCGCTTCGAGGACCTCGAACCCCGCCACGTCGATGAGCAGCGCCGCGCTCGACACCGTGTAGACGTGATCGTGCGGAAGCTTGCCGTGGTAGTAGCGGCCGGTCCTGCGGGCCAGGTACTCGACGTAGGACCAGCGGTTCGGCAGCTTCGAGACGAGCAGCCACCCGCCCGGGCGCAGGATCCGTCGCAGCTCGGCGAGGCTTCCGATCGGGTCGGACACGTGCTCGAGGGTGCCGTGGCTGACGACCGCATCGAACGACTCGTCCCCATAGGGCAGGTTGACCGGATCGCCGCTGACCGTGATCTCCAGGTCGGGGTACTGACGGAACCTGACCGTCGTCGGCTCGGTGCCGAGTTCGCTGCGATAGTCGAAAGAGTTCACCTCGAGGCCGCGGGCGGCCAGGCGCGTCGACAGGTGGCCGAACCCCGCTCCCCAGTCCAGGACGCGTCGGGCGCCGACGTCGGCTGCTCGCTGGGCCGCCGCCTCGTACTCGATGTCGAGCAGTGCCGATTCGCCCCCGACATCGCAGAGCATGTCCGAGCCTTCCATGCCTTCGACTGGTGATCGGTCGGTGCTCATCGGTGCATGGTCCTTGATCGGTGTTCGTCGATGGTCCGGCACAATGCCGCCGGTCCGGGACCGGGCGTCTCCCCACGGGCCGGACGAACTCGTGCGGCCGGTTCGGCCCGGGGTCGATGGTAGCGGGCTTCCCGTTCGGCCGGGGCCAACGGTCTGGTCATCGAAGTCGGTTGAGACCCGGCCCGGGCCGGTCCGTCAACTGTTGCCGGCGGTCCGGCGACGCGTCGCGGCCACCAGCACCACCCCGCCCAGACCGCACACCAGCGCGAGCCCACCGAGCAGTCCGATGGCCGCGCCGGTGGCCGGCAATGACGAGGGACCTCCCGTCTTCGACGCTCCTCCGGAACCGTTGCCGCTGGAATGACCCGAAGGGTTCGTGGCCACGGGCTCGACGCGGGACGTGGTGGACGTCGTCGTGCCCGCCGGAAGGCTCGTCGAGGTGGTCGGCCTCGTGGTTGCGGGGACCGTCGTGGTGGTCGTGGACGTGGTCGTCGTGGTGGGCGGATTCGTCAGGCACGAATTCGGCGCCGGATCCCCGGCGAGACGCGCCTGGAGCCAGGCCTGGATCGTGCCCATCGCCATGGTCGTGACGTTGCCGTGGTCGGCACCGGGAACGGTGACATAGTCGGTGACCTGGCCGACCGAGCACATCCGGGCGTACAGATCCGCGGTGCGCTGGGGATTCACCGTGGTGTCGGCGGTTCCCTGGATCAGAAGCACCGGTGACGGCGCGGCGACGTGCCCCACGTCGTTGGCCATCATGATCGACTCGGCCGGTTCGGTCGTCCGTGGGTCGTGGGTGAAGAACGGTCCCTGCACGCCGAGCACCGTCGTGATGATGTCTGCCCGGCATTCGGTCCGGATCTGTTGCAGGGCTGCGAGTCCGGCAGGGCTCGCGTAGTCGGCCAGGTCGATGTCGGGGTGTTCGGTGGCCAGGCCGACCACACCCATGGCCGTGACCACCCGGGTGACGACTTCGTCCAGCGCACCGTAGGTGCGACCGAACATGGCCGCCGGAGCCAGGGACACCGTGCCGAGCAGGTCGAGCTCCGGGGCGTAGGACGCGGCGAGTTCACTTGCCGAGAGCGCGCCGTGGCCGCCCTGGGAACCGCCCAGTACCAGGAAACGGGAACCGGCGTGCGCGGCCGCATAGTTGCGCGCGGCCCGCACCGCGTCGAGCACGCTGTGGCCCTCACTGGCCCGCGAGAGATATGCCTGGACTTCGCCGACGGGTCCCTCGCCGATGTAGTCCGAGTCCACGGCGACGCCGCCGATACCGAAATCGGGCGCCGGGTTGCCCGCACGACTGATGGCGCATTGCGATCCGAGGCCGACGGTTCCATTCGCGATCGACATGACCGGCCAGCCTCCGGGCGGTGGCGCGGCATTGGGATAGGTGAGGGTGCCCGTGACCGCCCGGTCACGCCCGGCGCCGTCGATCGAGTGGTACATGATCCGCACGGTGGTGGAGGCGGCGTCCGAGGACACCGCCTGGACCCGGATGAGGTCTCCCGGGTTGCCCGCGGGCAGCGGGTCGGGGACCTCATAGAAGTCCGCGACGCTTCCGGTGAACACCTGATAGCTCGGTGTGGCCGCGGCTGTCTCGACGGCCGTCGCGGCACCCGCGGTGGGTGCGACGACGGCAAGTCCGGACACCGCAAGCACGGCGGCGACGACCACGGCTGCCGTCGTTCGTCGAGGCAGCGGGTGACCATGGTGACGATGCACGGGGCGAAAGGCGGTGAGACGTCGCGGCATGGGCGCACCCTAGTCACCCGTGACGATCGCGATCGGTCATCATGGGTGCCAGGTGACGGGCTGGGCGCGGCGCGAACGCAGGCTCTATCGTCGCCGGGATGTCCCGATCCGCTCCGGCATCGCACGACCCCCGGGCCACACTGCGTCGGTCGGTCCGGTTGCTCGGCGGGTTCCGCACCGAACAGGCCGACCCCGACGGTTTCTACGGGATGCTCGCCGAGGACATGGTGGCCCAGATCGACCGTCACCTGGAGATCCGCGGTTCGTTTGCGCTGGATGTGGGTACCGGCGCCGGTTACATGACCCGGGCGATGCGCGGTGCCGGCGCAACGTGCTACGGGATCGAATACGACATGGGAGAGCTCACCTGGCGGGGCGAACCCCCGACGGGCATCGCCATCGCGAGCGCGCTGGAGATGCCCTTTGCCGATGGTTCGTTCGACGTGGTGTTCTCGTCGAACGTGCTCGAGCACGTGCCAGATCCCTGGACCATGGCCGACGAGATGGTCCGCGTCACCCGACCAGGCGGCATCGTGTACCTGTCCTACACCAACTGGCTCTCACCCTGGGGTGGACACGAGACCGCCCCCTGGCACTACCTCGGGGGGGACTACGCGGCTCGCCGGTATGAACGCCACACCGGCACCCCGCCCAAGAATCGCTATGGCTCCTCGATGTTCGCCGTGTCGGTGGGCGACGCCATCGCCTGGGCTCGCGAAAAGAGCGACGCCGACCTCGTCGCTGCGCTGCCGCGCTATCACCCGTGGTGGGCGCAATGGGTGGTCCGGGTGCCGGGGCTGCGCGAGGTGGTCACCTGGAACCTGGTCCTGATCCTGCGTCGACGCTGAGCCCGGGTCCCGCCGCTCACACCGGGTCGGGCCGCTCGTCGGGCCGTCGCGCCCGACGGCCACCGACGAGGCTCTTGAACCGCAGCAGTGGCTTCTCCACCAGGTACCAACTGAGCCCGGCTGCGGTGAGGCCCAGGACGAACGCGCCGAGGAGCAATCCGTAGACGTTCGCGTTGGCGAGGGTCCAGCCGAAGATGCCGTGCCAGCGCGGCGGCCCGCCATCGAAATTGGGAATGGTCACCAGCCGCTCCAGCAGGTTCAGATGCCACAGGTAGAACCCGTAGGAGACCGTGCCGATCCACCAGACGGGTTTCCAGGTCACGAACCGGCGGATGGCTCCGCGGGTCTGATCCCCGAACACGAGCGGGACGATCATGGTGAGGCCGAGCAGGCCGTACAGCACCGAGCGCACCTGCCAGTAGGCGCTCTTGTAGTCCGCCGGGTTGTCGCCGAGGCCGTAGGTGATCACCAGGTACACCCCGAGCGCGCCGACCCACCACAAGGTCGGGCGACGGGTCCACGCGGCGATCCGATCGATCGTGCCGCGCCTGGTGGCCCAGACGTGCAACGCGGCGACGGCCATGCCGATTGCGAAGAAGTCGATCTGGTTGGGCAGCCATGTGAAGGAGACGGCCCGCCAGGTGACGCCGTTGGGAAGCAGGCCGGGGATCCTGGGCACGGCGAGCGCGCTCAGGTGGCTGAACCACCATCTGGAGAGGTAGCCGAAGACGAACAGGACTCCGATGGAGCCGATCTCGAGAGAGAACGGGGTGCGGCGCCGTCGGGACAGCAAGCGGATCAGCATCGCCCAGAACGGAAGGAGCAGATAGAAGCTGACCTCCGTGGCCACCGACCACGATTGGGAGATCCCCCCCTGACCGAGTGCCGGAAAGTAGATCTGCAGCAACAGGTAGTACTTCCACCAGTGCGGTCCCAGGTCGAAGCCGATGGACAGGCCGAACGGTTGGAAGGTGTGCAGTCCCCACAGCACGGTCAGCGCCACCCAGTAGCACGGAAAGATCCGCAGGATCCGGCGCCACCAGAACGCGTGCGGGCCCAGGAGCCGTTCGCCCCTGAGATGCGACACGGTGTAGGGGCGGTACAACAGAAAGCCGGACAACACGAAGAAGATCGCCACGCCCGCGTCCCCGAAGCGGCCCGGCTGTGCCAGGAACCCGCTCCGTGCATCGCCGGCGAGGTAGGTCGCGTGGGTCAGGACGACCAACGAGGCGGCAACGGCCCGCATGCCCTCCAGTCCGGGGAAGTGGGGACGGATCGGTGCCTCGTTGGCCGTTCTCGCCGCGTCGGCCGGCGGCGCGGCTGTGGCCTCGCGGGCGGTCACGACTCGTTCCGGTGAGGCTTGCAGCGTCGGTACAACAGATACATCGGCAGCGGGGGACCGGCTTCGACGCCGCGCCCTTTCAGGTGCGGGATGAGGCCCCAGCTGCCCACGCGACAGAACTGATGCTGCACGATCTCGTTCGGTCGGTTCGACCCGAGGTGCGACGACCCGTTCGGCTCGTGCCAGCCGTTCCACACATTCGTCAGGATGATCCAGTCGGCGGACTCCACATCGGAGGCCAATCGGGTGTCAGGACCTGAGTCGAAGGGGTCCATCTCGATGAAGTAGGTCGACGGCGGGAGCTCGGGGTACAGGTAGTAGAAGAACGCGTCGGTATAGGGTGTCGAACGCAGGTCGGCCGGGCCCACGAACAGACGCTCGCCAGGACGGGGATCCAGTGAATCGAACTTGTGCACGAGGTCCTGCGCGGCGGTGGCGATACTCGGGCTCGGCACATAGAAGTTGCGCCCGTTACGCGAGATGGGGAAACCGGCGACATTGCGGTCGAAGGTCTGCAGGCTCGCGTCGATGTAGGTCCGTACCGTGAACTGCGGAGTGACGGCCGCGAAGAACACGATGGCCGCCACCGCGGAGGCCACCGGCGCCCGCAACTGCGCCCACCGGGGTCGCCGCGCTCG
>CAZEAV010000108.1:0-7891 GCA_964510215.1 uncultured Iamiaceae bacterium | reverse complement strand
CAATCTCCTTTACATCGGAGACCCGCCACTTACACAAACCATCTGACACGCTCCGCCCGGGCGGAGGTAGACGCCGATCTTCCCGCGCCACCGCGCGGCCCCCGCCCCACCGCTGAAGCGGGCCAAACGACGCACTACTACTTCGCGTCTCTGTCGAATGTGAACACACCGCAATTTCGTCAGCTGCGGATGGCGTTTGGCCAAGGTCTTGGGGGACTCGCCCGACGCGAGGGGCGCGTGGTTAGCTCGCTGAGGTACGGAGATGATCACCGCCTGCTGGCGGCACCTGTGCTCGAGACCGCCGAAGAGGGGATCCGATCCGCCATGGCCGCGCCCCTACTGCATGACGATGCGGTGACCGGCGTGCTCTTCATCGGCAACCGTACCCCGACGCCATACAGCGAGACCGACGAGAAGGTCTTGGAGGAGTTCGCCGACTACATCACCATGCTCATGGGCAAACCGGATTATCGCGCCGCAGTCCATAACTCCCTTAACATGAGGGCGCGAGAAGACTTTGCACACGCGATCCATGACTCGGTCGTACGCTCTCTGGTCCAGATTGGCTTCACCGCAGAGCCGGCGTCGGCGTCCCTAACCTCGGAGTCTGCTGCCCGATCCATCAACCAGATCCAGACCGCCGGGAGGATGCCTTGACCAACCTGCGTCAAGAGTTCAGCGGTTTGACGGCGCCCTCTGCGCAGTCCTCGACGTACCTCGGACACGTGGTCGACCAGATCACGGACGTCCCGGTGCGCGTCGGCGTGACTCGCAACGTGTTCATCGAGCCGGAGACCGCCACTCAACAACTTCCTGTGGCCGTAGCTCAGGTCCTGGTGCACGTCGGCGGCGAGGCCCTGACCAACGCCATGCTGCACGTGCAGGTCAAGGCGTCCGGTTCCGAGATCGAGCTGTTCATTGCTGATGACGGTCAGGGGTCCTCCGTGCTGGCATTGGGCGTGGATCAACTCCGTCCGAATGGCCATTTCGGGCTGGCCTCGATGTACCGACGGGCAGCGAAGGTCAACGGCCATCTAGAGATCACCTCTGAACCTCAGTCCGGGACGACGATGCGGTTGCGCGTTCCACGGACGTGGTAAGTGTGGATGAAATCATTCGGTTCTGCGCCGTAGACGATCACGACATCATCTTGTATGGCGTCGAGGCGATGGCCTCGCGCGAACCTGACCTGGAATTCCGCGGCGGCGCCTCGAGCGCCGAGTCGGCCCCGCCGCTGGTCGAGGGGGAACGGCCTGACATCCTGCTGCTCGACCTTAGGCTCGGCAGCCAGAACAGTTTCGGCTTGTGCGAGCAGCTGATGGCCGACTTTGCCGACCTTGCCATTGTCATGTTCACAGCCTTCGGCAACGAGGATCTGCTCCATGGCGCCATCAAGGCCGGCGCTGTCGGTTATGTCCTCAAAGACACCTCAACAGCAGGGCTGCCTGACGTGCTGCGCAGTGTGAGACGGGACGGGGGTCACTTCGACCGTCGAGTCGCTGACAGTGCACTAGTGTCTCCGATCGGGGTCAACGCCCACGCAACACTCAACAAGCGTGAGTCAGCAATCATGCGGCTGATCGCTGGCGGCCGCGACAACTATGAGATCGCCGAGCAAGTCAACCTCAGCGTCCACATGGTCAAACTCCACGTAGCTGCCCTACTGCAACGCTACAGCGTGATACGACGCACGGAATTGGTCCGAATCTTGGTGGAGCGGCAACTGCTGTAGCAGCCTCGCCAATTATGTCATGCTTGAATTGACACAACGACTATTAAGGGCCGAAAGCAGCCGAATATCACTCGGCCATCCAGGGGAATGCAAGTCTGCATGAGTGTAGCGACGCCCTGTCGAGGCGGGCCAAAGCCAAATGTCGTTCACAAGTCTGCCTGCAGTGCGGACAGATGGGCAGGGTCCGGGCGGACGGGCCTCGAACCGGCTGACGTCCTTGCAAGGTCAAGAGCACCACAGACTCTGAAGGTCGTTTCCGCTCGCCGCGTGGCCTCTGCACCCATTCCGACAACCGTGCGGAGAGCGGTGATGTCGTTCGGATCTGCCCGGATAATGGTGTAACCGGCATGCGGACAGACTCTAGCCGCGACGAGCGACTCAGGAGTAACTTGGGGACTATGGAACCGGATTGGAACAACGAGGTCGCCAGAGCGAGAGCTGAACGCAAGCGGCGCACTAGGTTGGGGCATGGGGCGCATCCGGCAGTACTTGTCGTCGATTTCCAAAGAGCCTTCGTCGAACATGCCAGCATTCGGCCCTCCATGGTGCGGGCGCTCGCGAGCACCGCCCAATTGCTCGCTTCGGCCCGGCGGCACGGGATCCCCGTCATATACCTCGCGGTTGTCTTGGACTCACTGGATCAGCGCCCACGAGCGTGGCGTCTCCGTCCAGGGCTCACTGTTCACTGTCTGCGCAACGACCCGATGACGGCCATCGACGAGCGAGTAGCAATGCAGCCCACGGATGTACTGGTGGAGAAGCGTGTCGCGAGTGGCTTTTTCGGGACTAACCTGGACGAAGTACTGACCCTCTCCGGAGTGGATGAGCTTATCTTCGCCGGGACTAGCACGAGCGGTTGTGTGCGTGCAACGGCGTTGGATGCGCACTATCGAGACTACCTGGTCACCGTGGTGGAAGATTGTGTCGACGACTTCCGTCCACTGTCTGGGGAGGCATCTCTCCTCGACATCCAGGATCGCTATGGTGACGTCGCGTCGTTGAACGAGACACTAGCCTTTTTCGAACAGTTCGGATCGGCGCCGGCTCAAGTTGCACAGCAGGGAAGCTAACGAGGCTCGGTTTAGTACTAGGCCACTCGCGCTCGCCCGCTAGTCGAGTTCGGAGAATCTTGGGGCGTCAACCGATGTGTGCTTTTGCGCGGTGGGCCTGCCTAGGTCGCAGGTTCTAGGTGCCCGCTCGAACTGGAGCCTTTGGTGTCCTCTCGAGTGGGTCGTGGCGTGTCGGGTGCGTGGGTGAAGCGGTGGCCCTGGGGGCATGTCCCGGCGTAAGCAACGAGCGTTCAAGACTCGTTCGTGGTGCCCGTCGGGGTTGCGTCATGTTCGGCAGAGTCTTGCCTTACTACTCCAACTCACGAGTCCGAGTCGTGCTACCTCCCGTGGCGCGTCGTGAGGCACAGAAACACCAAGTGTGTAACAGACCCCGAAGCCCAGCCGCTAGATCGGAATGGAGGCCAACGTCCATCCCGTCATGAGATGTCGATCTTTGCGGGCAGTCTCGGCTATCAAGAAGAGCCGGACATGTGCGTGGTTGAGGACAAGACGGAGGGAGGCATCATCGGCTCCGCTCGTACTGGCCAACCACACGCTCCTGGTCGATCACATGGTTCGCGTACCGGACTAGAAACTCCCTACGATTGCACGGCTCAGCAACCTCGACGCCGAGGGCATAGAGCCAGAAGTAGTAGCGGTGCACCCCATGACCCGCTGGAGGATTGGGGCCCAGATAGCCTCTCGCGCCAGCATCGTTGATACCGGGGACATAGAGCTTGTCGCCGTCGCCCTCCCCGAGATAGGTGACGGACGGTGGGATACCTAGCAGAACCCAGTGCGTGTACCCGTGGGGAAGGGGGGCATCGGCGTCATGGGCAATGAGAGCCAAACTGCGAGTGCCGTCCGGCACCCCCCCGATTAGAAAGGCAGGCGATGCGTTGACAGGTTGTCGATAGCGCTCTTGCATAGGCTCGTCCGCCACGATTGAAGGCGAAGTGAACTCTAACGTGTGGTTCATCGGGGCCCGCCTTGTGCTCGCAGTGACTCGACTGGTGCTGCCGAGATGGACTTTCGGGCGCGGTAGGTCAGGTGGAAATTGCGTAACTCAGGCTTGCGGGTCATATGCCAGAAGTCTACGATTCGCCACGGTAGGTTCGTGACCCTGCCGGCTCGATTGCGATAGGGGGTGGGCGTTGTTGGAACACTCCAGATCATCCCTGCATGTTTGGTGTCGACCGCTCGGTTATACTCCTCCAAGACAACGTTACGGCACTCTATTGCGGCCACGCCTTCGACTTGCATCAGGCTGATGGCGCTTGCGATGTAGTTGGCTTGGCATTCAGCCGTCAACATGTAACTGCCGCCATGGCCGATGTTGGTGTTGGGGCCGTACATCACAAACATGTTCGGAAACTGAGGCACGGTCATGCCGAGGTAGGCGCGTGGATCTTCCTCACCCCATAGATCGCGGATGCGAACACCTTCACGACCAACGATGTCCACCGAAGCGAGCAGATGCTTTGACTGGAAACCTGTAGCGAACACGATGACATCGGGGCGGCAACCCTCGCCGTTTCCGGCGACCAGCTCGCCGTTCACCAAAGCGGTGGCGCGGCTGGCGAGCAGCGTCACATGGTCGCGCTTCATTGTCTCGAGCCAGCCGTTGTCCAGCAATAGGCGGCGGCTGAAGACCGGGTAGCTAGGCATACATTTCTCGATCAGATCTGGCCGGCCTGCAAGCTGTTCGCGGATATACCGGGCGAAGTGCTCGCGGTGCCGCGCGTTCCGCTGGTTGATGGAATAGGGCATGCCGCCCCAATCTGGATCGATCTGCAGTGATGAATAGATCCTGTCATTAAATAGCCACGCCAGGCGGAATCGGTACCATGCATAGTAGAAGGGTATCTGCACGAGAGCTCGGTTCAGCGCGCCCTCCACTGGCATGAAGTATTTCGTGTTTGGTGCTATCCACTGCGGCTCGCTTTGGAACACAGTGAGTGCGGTGACTTGGTTTGCGATTGCTGGAACGATCTGCATTGCACTGGCCCCGGTGCCCACGACGGCGACGTGTTTGCCACTAACGTCGAGCCACTCTGGCCAGGTGGCGGAGTGGGTGACTGCGCCAGTAAACTTCTCCAAGCCCGGTAGGGACGGTACCTTCGGCGTGCTGAGCTGTCCAACTGCGAAGATGACGAAGTCGACTGTCAACTGGCTAGTCTCGCCGTCGTGCACGAGGGTGACGCACCACTTGCAGACTCTCTCATCGTAGACTGCGGAGATCACCTCCGTGCGCAAGCGGATCAGGCGGCGCAGGCCCATCTGATCGGCGTAGTCCGCGAGGTATCGGCGCACCTCGGTTCGCTTCCCGAAGTGCTGGCTCCAGATGTGCCGAAAATAGGAGAACGAGTAAAGGAAGCTCGGAGTGTCGACACCAGCCCCCGGATAGTTGTTCTCAGCCCAAGTGCCGCCGAGCTCTTCCCGCCGATCAACGATTTCGATTCGGTCGAGGCCGCGACGCAACAGTTCGGTCGCTACGGAGAGGCCGGAAATCCCAGCTCCAACGACCAAGATGTTCGGTGATGGCGGGTCGGCCGGGGGAGCGGGGACGGGGGACCGATGGCCGGTGGCGTTGGCAACGAAGAGGTCGCGAGTCATCGCGACATACTCGCCGGGTACGTCCTCGCCTGTGCAGGTGCGGAGCATCGCGAGGAGCTGCCGGTCGCCAGGGAACGGGACCGCAGGGGGCGTGCCGGCCGCATACGTCAGAATCGCGTCGACGGCGGCGATGCGGATTTGCTCCTGCTTCCAAGGCGGAAGTCCACCGTCGTTGTGGTCATTCGTCCCGGGTGTCCTCGTAGGTCGGTAGTCGTCGCCGAGCCAAGTGGAATCGCCGGTAAGTTGAAAGAGGACGAGGAGGAGTATTGGGATATTTGCTTCCCCGACGACGTCAACGATCCGGTCGCGATCTAAAAGCTCGGTCACGGGGTGTCCATTGACCACTTCACGCTCACTAAATGAACTGGTGTGTTCTCTTTATACACAACGTCTTTATAGCAGGTGCGGATGGCGTGGGTCAACGATTTGCCGGTAGAGGAGTTTGTTCGACTGTCCGTGTAGACGGCTTGGGGCGGGCCCCGGGGACGGTCGGTTGAGGCGCGGTCCGCTTAGCCTCAATCCACCGCTGGGTTTGATGCTGCTGCGCTGAATCGGTGTTGGGCAGCGTGTGATTTGGTGTGACGTGGCTGATCGCCCGACCTCGCTGTCGGGGTGTTCCACTGTGCTGCTCCGGTCGCGCGGGAATGTGGCCGCTGGGTGGTCAGGCCGGGTGGCCGCCGGCGGGCCGAACGCGGCGACGAACAGCGCTTCCCACGCGTGCTGCCATGGCCTGTGCTCGGGCAAGTGCAGCGTCAGTTTCCGGGCCGAGGAGGCGACCCGGGCGGGCGCGTTGATCACCTTGCGGCGCAGGGTGCCGGTGGTCGCCTTCGCCAAGGATGGTCGGCCGGTGAGCGTTCCGGCGGCACGGGTGAGATTGAACGCGAGCACTGCCAGCACCAGCCAAACCGCGTTCGCCGCGAACCGCCCAGACGGCAGGTGGGCCAGCGCCGAGTTCTTCAAGTCGGCGTGGACTCGATGACCGCGTGCTGCCGATGCAACTTGTCCATCGCGACCGTGTCGAGTTCGTCTTGGGGCACGGTGGTGAAGAAGCCGTGGAAGCGCCACACGTCGAACAAGGTGCCTTGCCCGGCGGCCCTTCTTTCGTTCGGCGTGGACGTCCGGGATGCGGCGCACGACCAGCCGGCCGGGCACATGGCGGTCCTTGGCCTGGGCGGTGAACGCGGTGAAGCCGATCTCGGCAACCTGGGCGCGGGAGATCCACGTGCTGGTGTCGTCGTCCCAAATGGCCTGCGGGTACTTGATCGTGGTCCACGTGTCCTCGCTGATGGCGGCGATCGCGCGTTTGACGTTCGTGGTCAGTCGGACGGCCACGGGCACGTCCGCGCCGGCGGTGAGGGCCGCGGCGATGGTCGGGTGCCCGAAGAAGGCGGAGTCCGGCCGCAAAAGCACCTTGCCGACCGCGGCGCTGGAGCGCATCCTGGCCACCACCTTGAGCGCTTCTGGCGTCAGCCGCAGCACGCCGTGCCGGTCACGCGCCCAGCAGGCGTGGCGTATGGCGTCGATCACCCGCGCGTCGGTGACGGTCCGGGCCGCGCCGGTAGGGCGCCTCCAGGCTCGGGAGGTGCGCGCGGCGACCTGGCAGCCCTGCTCGCGCAGGACTCTGCAGGTCGACTCGACCGCGTGCCCCTGGGCGGGCATCGTGTCGATAAAGCCCATGATCAGCGGTTGCGGGGGTCGAGTTCCCCGCGAAGAAGGTCGTCGCGGCGCCAAGGATCTCCACGTCCTCGCGCAGCTGGCGGTTCTCCGCCTTCAGGGCCTTGATCTCGGCGAGCTCCTCGCTGGTAGGGCCGGTCCGCTCCCCGGCGTCGATCTCGGCCTGGGGCGCCCGGCGGCGGACCGTTTCCTTGCTCAGTCGCTCCTTGCGCGCTACGGCGGCAGCGGTCAGCGAGCCATACTCCGCGCCGGTGCTCCCGCACCCAGCGCACGGCCCGCTCCTTGACTGCGGGATCGATCTTCTTCGGGATGGTCCTCATCCTCCTGCATCAAATACAGGCGGCAAAAGTCCCTCACCGGTTCACTAATGGATCTTGCGGCCCAGCTCCGCAGCCGCGAAAAGGGGCAGCGCTCGTCTTCTGTCGACGGCGGTTGAAAACTGGGCAGTGACGGCGCTCGAAAAGTGAGCACTCTTCGAGGATTGGAGTGTGATCACCATGGAGGACTGGGCGTTGATCAGGAGGCTGGCTGGCGAGGGTGTGCCGAAAGCCGCGATCGCCAGGAGGCTGGGCATCGCGAGGAACACGGTGGCCAAGGCGGTGGCCGCGGCGGGGCCGCCGAAGTACGAACGAAAACCTGCAGCGACGTTGTTCACGCCGTATGAGCCTCGGGTGCGTGAGCTGCTGGCGAACACCCCGGACATGCCGGCGACGGTGCTGGCCGAGCGGGTCGGGTGGACCGGCTCGATCCGGTGGTTCCGGGACAACGTAAATCGGGTGCGGGCCGATCATCGCCCGATCGACCCGGCGGGCCGGTTGAC
>CAZEAV010000107.1:0-7911 GCA_964510215.1 uncultured Iamiaceae bacterium | reverse complement strand
GCCGATCACTCCGTTCGGGCTTGTTACGCTCACGGCGCCGTCACGACGAAAGGGCTGCCATGGCGCTGGAAGGACTCGAGGACGCGTCGTGGTGGCGCCGTCGCCAGGACGAGTACCTGGCTTCGGCCACCACGGTCTGGCTGCCCACCTCGCCGCTGAACGTCATCGCCCATCTGGCGCGGGCCCGTCGCGAAACCGACCACTCCGTCGACTGGTCGGCCATCGACGACGCGATGCTCACCCGTTGGTTCGCGCGCATCGACAATTGGTTGGACTGTGCCGACTTCGACATACTCCGCCTGCTCACGCTCTTGTTCGAAGCGGCCGACGACCTGCCCGACCACGTCCACACCGCGCTCGCCGACCGCTTCGCTTCCTTCCGGTACTGGTACACCGACCCCGTCGAGATCGACGGCACCGACGAGCGTTGGTACTGGTCCGAGAATCACCGCCTCATCTTCCACACGTGCGAGTACCTCGCCGGCCAGGCGCTCCCCGAGGTCGCCTTCGCCGTCACGGGCATGCCCGGCGAGCAGCACCGTCGACGCGCCACCGACCGGCTGGCCGCATGGTTCGACGAGAAAGCCGCCGACGGGTTCAGCGAATGGCATTCCGACGTGTACTACGCCAAAGACCTTGCGCCGCTCGTCACCCTGGCCGAGTTCGCGGAGGACGCCGACCTCGCGGAGCGGGCCGCCACGTTCTGTGACCTCGTGCTCTATGACCTCGCGCTCCACCACCACCGGGGCAACGTCGGGGTCACCCACGGTCGCTCCTACATGAAGAACAAGGCCCGCGCCCGGGACCAGCCCGTCTTCGGCGCCACGAAGCTCTGCTTCGACGCCACCGACGAACCCTGGCCGGTCGGCGGCGGTGACGACGTCGACCTGCTCCCCCTGGACGAATCGGCAACGTTGTTCGCCCGGGCGAACCGGTACCGACCGCCGGCGATCCTGCGGCGCATCGCCACTACGACCGACGAAATCGTCGACCACGAATCGATGGGCATCACGATCGATCCGGCAGAACGGCTCACCGAGCACCCGACACGCGCGGACGGTCTCAGCTACACCGACCCCGATCTGGTGCCGTTCTGGTGGGACCGGGGTGCCCTCACGCCCTGGCAGCTCATCCCGCTGACCATCGACACACTCGAGCGCCACGATCTGTGGGACGCCGACCTGTTCGCCATCTTCTCCTTCATGCGCGACGCCATGGGCGCCGATGTCGAGCTGTGGCAGTCCGTGTCCGCCGAGTTGCATGCGATGGTGAACGCGGGGCTGCTCAGCCGGGTGCACACCACCACCTGGCGCAACGCTCACGGCATGCTGTCCACCGCCCAGCACTATCGGCCGGGCACGGTCGGGTTCCAGCACCACATCTGGCAGGCGACGCTGGACGAGCGGGCCGTCGTGTTCGCAATGCATCCGGGCAATCCCCCGTCCCCGAACGCCGGCGATTACCTGGACGAGGACCGCTACTGGACCGGCTCGGCGACCCTTCCCCGCTCGGTGCAGCATCGCCGGGTGGGCGTCCACGCGTTCGAGCCGGCATTCGCCCCGCCCGACACCGACCTACTGGCACCCTTCGCCTATGAGCCCGACACCCACGCCTACTTCCCCACCGAGTGCTTCGACGAGGTACGCCGTGACGGTCACTGGACCATCGGCCGCCGCCGCGGCGGGTACGTCGCGTTGTGGTCCTGGCGAGCCGTCACCTGGCGCCGCCACGATCCGGCAACGACCTACACCGGCGGGCTCACCGGCGACTTCGACCTGGTCGCCGAAGGCGGCGCCGACAACGTGTGGATCGTGGAGATGGGCGACGTCGACCACTCCGGAACATTCGACGCCTTCTGTGCGGCGATCGCCGCAGCCGCGGTGGGCGTCGACGATCCGGGCTGGGACGCGACCGGACCGCATCCGGGATTCGAGGTCCGTTACGAGTCACCGTCACAGGGCGTGATCGAATCCCGCCCGGACGAGCCGCTCATCGTCGACGGGCAGACGGTGGAACTGGACCACGATCGTCGCTTCGACAACGCCTACACCTCGATCACCCGCGGCGACACCACGGTGCCGATTCGCGACGGCCAGGGCGGCTGGACACTCGATCTAGACGCCGGCACCCGCACGTCGGCCTGACGATTCCGCTCGCAAATCGATGTCGTAGTCCCTGGCCGGCGCGTTGCGGGCGCCCGGCCGGTCCGGCCGCGTGCCGACGTCGGTCGCTACCATCGGGATCGTCGCATTGCGGCCGCAAAGCCGGGTACGTTGCGATGCTCGTCTGCAGCCTGTCGTCGGTGCACCATCGGCATGCCCGCCGTCGGGCCCGAGCGTTACAGAACGGATCTGGATAGTGGAACACTTCGTCGTCGACCAGATCTCCAGTCACGGCTATCTCGCCATCTTCGTGCTGATGGTCCTGGAGTCCGCGTGCATCCCGATTCCCAGCGAAGCGATCATGTTGTTCGGCGGCGCATTGGCCGGTGGGCTGACCTTGGCGGGGGTCCATGTGGAACTCGACATCGTCGCCGTCGGCTTGGCGGGAACCGCGGGCAATCTCGTCGGCGCGCTCCTGGCCTACGCAGTGGGGCGGATCGGTGGTCGCCCCCTCATCGAGCGGTGGGGCCGCTTCGTCCTGCTGCGGGCCCACGAGCTCGACCGGGCCGAACGCTTCTTCGACCGTCGCGGCAAACCGGCGATCTTCTTCGGCCGCATGGTGCCGGTGGTCCGGACGTTCATCAGCCTGCCCGCCGGCATCGCCGAAGTGCCCGTCGTGACGTTCGCGACCCTCACGGCGCTCGGCACGCTCCCGTGGACGTTCGGCCTGGCCATCGCCGGGGACAGCCTCGCCAGCAACTGGCAGAGCGTGGCGGACGCGTTCACCCCGATCAGCTTCGTGGTCGGCATCCTCCTGGTCGGATTGATCGTGTGGTGGTTCGTCAAGCGGCTGCGGGAAGCACGACGCCCGGATTCTCTCCGGTCCGAAGAGTCCTGACCGTTCGCGACCGACGGCCGGCTCTCACCATCCGTACTGGGTTTGCTCATGCGCACCCTGGTGCGCATGAGCAAACCCAGTACGACAGCCGATCGCCAGACGCTTCCTCGCCGGGGCCGACCCGCGGGCGGCCTCAACCCGCCGAACGCTTGTGGTCACCGCACTAGGACGCGACCTTCGTGGTCGCGAGAACCTTGCCGTTCGCGCCGAGCGCCCGTGCGACCGTTCCCGAGGGCACCTCGGTGACGGGTATGACCGTCTCGAACCCCGACCTGGCCTTCTTGGCGATCACATGGGTCGCCCCGTCTGCATCCTGGGTGACCAGGTCCCAGGATTCGACCTCGGTGGACCCGTTCCAGCTCACCGCCACGGCCCGGTCGCCGCCGGACCCCGTCACCTTCGCTTTCGGCGACGTCGTCGGGTGACCCGTCCAGGGTGACCGGAACGCCCGGTAGGAGTTGAGTCCCTTCCCTTTGAACCGCGCATGGAAGAGAACCTTCCCGGCATCGGTGTACTCGGTGAAGGTCGTGGTGTGCTTGGTGGGGCCGTCCACGCTGGATGACCCCCAGCTCGACACGAGGTTCCCGTTCCCGAGTATCTGGAGGTTTCCCTGGGCGACCACCGGGATCTCGCCGGGGGCGGTGTAGGCCCACACGAGCGACGCTTTGTGCGTGTCGAAGTCCAGGGAAAGGGCCAGCAACCGCGCCGGGGTCGTGCCGGTCTCGTTGTCGAAGATCGTCACGTAATGACTGCCACGCAGCCTGGCGTTGTGCTGGAAGGTGAACTGGGTGCCCTTGCCCATCTCGAAGCTGCTGTTCTTCCCGCCGAGGGTCCAGATCACCGATCCGGTCGACTTGTTCAACAGGTAGGCCGCGCTCGTGTTCCGCGACGAGATGAGGACCGTGCCGTCGTCGGTGGGTTCGATCGCGTTGATATGGAAGTAGTCGTACGGTTTCCCATCAGTGGATGAATAGTCGACCTTCGATGCGGCGGGGTCAACGTGGTCCAGGCTGTGCCATTCGAAGAGCACGTTTCCGGTCGCGACGTCGATCTGCTGTGCGATCCCGTCGTAGACCGGGGCATTTGTCGGTCCACCCTGGGAACTCAGATCCGCGGGCACCTTGGAATACGCGGTGACCCATGCCGTGCCGTCGGGCTCGAGCAGGAATTCGTGCAGATCGGCGTCGTAGCCGTTGCCCGCCTTCACCGTGGCGACGACCTGGTACGAGCTGTCCAAGATGACGCCTTCGCCGGCGCCGTGCCCTCCCTTGATCGGCCCCTGCCACCAGGTCAGCACCGGCTTGCCCTTGTACTCGGCAACGCGGACGTCCGCGGTCTCGGTGCCTTTGGGCACCCGGTGGTACCAGACGAGCTTTCCGTTCCCGTCCACGATCATCGGGCCGCCCTGGAGTGTCCCGCCTTTCGCCCCGAGGAAGAAGTAGCCCTCGTGCTCGTCCGGATGTGCGGCGACGACGTCGATGACCGGAGGTGTCAGCGCGGGATCGCTCGCGAAGTGTTGGAGATCGCCAGCCGTGGTCTCCGGCTCTTTCGGTGGGGCTTTCTTCCTGGGCAGAGCGTGCATCTTGGTAGTCGTAATCGCGAATGTGGCCGAGTGTCCCGATGCACCGCAGATTTTCCCAGGTGCCGACACGTGGACCGTTTCGCCGGGCTGGAACGGCTTCGCGGGATAGAAGCTGGCGCCGTGTCCGTCCGAATCCGCCACGAACCTGCCCGGGTGCTCACCGCTTCGTGACCCGGTGACGGCGGTCGTCGAGTCGGTGAGCTCCGCCGGCGCGATGTGACGGAAGGAGATCTGGGTCGTCGGCGACGCCGTGGAGGTCTTCGGACTGGGGTAGATGCTGATGCCCGAACACGATGCCGAGGTGGGCGAAAAGGATCCGGTTTCGTTGACGGGAAGCTTCTTCGGAGTGCCATTGTCGGCTTCTGATGAACTCGACCCACAGGACGCGCACAGAAGGGCTCCCGCACACAGGACCGCGGCGAGGCCCTTCGCTCGACTCAGACGGAGAGACTTTCTGCGTTTCGGCATGCGCGACTCCAATGAAAGTGGGTTCAGCGCCGCGTCACGACGCCCACCGGTGACGCCGTCGCACCCGCCACGCCGCGGATGACTCAAGGATAATCGCTCCCGTACGTGGCGAAAAACGAACCGGATCGGGCGTTCTCATTCGGCGCGGGAATGCGCCGTGGCCATCAGCTCCGGCGGAAACGCGTACACCAGCAGCCCCGACACCAGACTCACCGCCGCCAGAGCCAGGAAAATGCCGGCGATGGCGGCATCGGAAACCCAGAGACCGACGATGAACAGCGCCAACGCGCCGATCCCGTTGGTGAATCCGAGCGCGATGCCCGAACCCATCGACGCGTTGCCGGGGAAGATGTCCTGGCCGATGAGGATCGTGGCGGTCGTGGCGAGGAACAGCGCGATCCCCAATCCGCCGGCGGAGATCCACAGCCAGGCACCTCCGACGTAGGTGACGGGCACGATCAGCACGGCGATCGCCACCGCCGACGCCACCATGACCGGCCGCCGACCGATCCGGTCGACGAGATGGCCTCCCAGCAGGTTCCCGATGATCCCGACCGTGATCATCGTGGTGATGATCGAGGCCCCGGCCACCAGCGAACCACCGCGGAGATGCCAGCGAATGGGAATGAAGGTCGCCATCGCATACGCCACCAGCGCCTGGATCGAACGGTAGGCGACCAGTAGGGCGAGTGGGCGCCGCTGTGCCCGCCAGGCGATCGGCTCGCCCGAGTGGGGCTTGGGATCGAGCCGGGGGGTGTGGTGATAGAGCAACGGCAGGGTGACGAGGCCCGGCACCGCCAGGATCCACAGACCGCCGAGGCCGAGTGTCGCGACGATGAACCCGGCAACCGTCGGCCACACGCCCCGACCGATTTCTCCGCCCACCAGGAACACTGACGTGATCAACCCGTGCCGGCCCGCGAGCATCTTGCGGACCCCGGCCAGTGCCTGAGGATGGAAGAATGCGCCGCCGGCGCCGATCAGCGCCAGGACGACGATCAGCAGTGCCGTGGAGTTCACGACACCGAGCAGCCCTCCCCCGATCGAGGTCAGGGCCAGGCCCGCCGACACCATCGCTTTGCCACCCAGACGATCGGACACCCACCCGGCGACGGGTTGCAACGTCTGGCCGGCGACGAGCACCGCCATGAGGCCGCCGGCCATCTGCACGGGCTCGCCGACCGAGGTGAGCACCGCCGGCAGCACCCCGGGCAGATAGTTCGACGCGCCGTCGTTGAGCAGGTGCGACCAGGAGAGGGTGGCCAGCGGTCCCCAGCCACCCGAACGGAACGTGCCCGACGTCGGGCCTGGCTCGACCGATTGCTCCGACACCACCGGCTGGGTGCACTCGGTCGATGCCACGACTTCGAACTCTAGGGCCAGTCGTGCGCGGGCACCTCGGTGGGCGTCATCGCCCTCAGATTCGACCGGACCGGTTCAGCCGACCTCGACGGGCTCGGGCGACCGCGGCCGGGAAGTCGTCGGCACCGATTCGGTCGGCCGGCGGGTCCGCGCCCTGCCGAACCTGCTCGACAGCCGGGTGGAAGGGGCTTCGACGAGCCGGTAGAACACCGCGGCCAGCGCGAGGCTCGCCGCCAGGCACAACACCACGAACCACACAGGCGCCGTATCCACGCTGAACAGTGCCGCGAGCAGCCCCACCAAGGGCAGGTGGACGAGATACAGGCTGTAGGAGCGCGTCCCGATCCAGAGAACCGGCCGGACCGACATGGCGCGTGTCGCGGGCGGCCATCCGACCAGAAGGGCGACCGCGATGACCACGCCGGTCAGCGACAAGCCCTGCATGAGCCCCGAAGCCAACCCGAGGTCGAGATGGTGGCCGGCCCGCAGCGCTCCGAGCGGTCCTCTCGACGCCATCATCGCGAACATCACGCCGAGCGCAATCCAACCCCAGAAGCGCCCGCGAAGCCACCGATTTTCGTGCAACCACGGTTCGAGTGCCGCCAATGCCGTGCCGACCCCGAACATCGGCAGGTACAGGATTGCTCGGGATGCCCAGCTCGGCACTTCGAACGTGTGACGAATCAATGGTTGGAGCGAAACGGCGGCGATACACGTCATGCCGCACACCAACGGTGCCGCCCGGAACCGGCGGTTCGGCCCACACCCCAGGACCGCCAGTGCGACAAAGAGTGCCGGCATGACGATGGAGAACCACACCTCCCACCGCATCGACCACCACACCACGTTCAGCGGCGCGTTCGACAGACCGAGCAGGCCCATGTTCGCCATCAGATGGCCGACCGAGGTACCCGCAGCCCCCAAGTCGACCCAGCCATGGCCGACACCGGTGAGGATCTGGGTCACCGACAACAACAGGACCGCGACCACCCCGGAAGCAAGGACCGGAGGGAACAGTCGAAGACCGCGTCGCACATAGTACCCGCCCCAACGGGTCGGCGAGCCGCGCCAGTATCCCCTGGACAGGACGAAACCACTCAGCACGAAGAACGAGAGCACCGCGAGTCTCCCGTCCAGAAAGACCCGGAGTGGCGAAATCGTCACGAGCCAACTCAGCGGAGCCGACGCGTCGAAATCGTACATGCCGCGTCGGAACCAGTCCGACTGCAGCAGAGTGTGGTAAACGACGACGATCGTCGCCCCGACGCCGCGTAGTCCGTCCAAGGCCGGGAGCCGCTTCCGGTTCAATCACGGTTCCCTTCGAGAACGGCGTCGGTCACCGCCGACCTCGCGGCGACGCCCGGCCGCTGAGATGACCGCGCGCCAACGACCACGGTCGGCTTCGCATCCAGGCTAGGCCCGGACCCGCCACATCACACGGTGACGACGTGCCTCACACACTTTGAGCGCATGGGGGTCGGTGGTGCCTCACATACTTT
>CAZEAV010000106.1:0-8060 GCA_964510215.1 uncultured Iamiaceae bacterium | reverse complement strand
GAGTCTGTTTTCTGCTCCTGGGGTTGCTGGGGCGCCCCCGGGTGCGCACCAGCAAACCCAGTACGCCGGGCCGAATGGTGCCGAGCAGGCTCGCACGATGCGCCAGTAGTCGACCGGACCGCCCGGCCCGTACGGCGAGCCCAGGCGTTTCGCCACGAGACCGTCGTAACCGAGGTCCCGAGCCGCGGCTCTGGCGGCCTCGATGGTCGTGTCCTCCCAGCGGGGGGACGTCGCCCAGTGGGCGTCGTCCAACCCCAGACCGTCCAGGACGTCACGGCGATACCACAACGGGTACTCCCGCAGATCTCGGCCGTCGATCTGTACCACGTCGAACGCGACGTAGACGATCGGCGTCTCGGGCGCAGAGCCTGAGAGGCGGGCCTCGAGCGCCGCCGGGTCGGGGCGGCGATCCGGATCGAACACCACCAGCACGCCGTCCAGACACAACTGTTTCGCCCCGACCGCGGCGGCGAGACCGTCCAGCTCACCCGTCCGTGCACTCAGATCCAATCCACCCGAACCCCGCACCACGGACGCCTCGCCTTTGTGCACATACCACGCGCGGCGCCCCGGCCAGAGCGGTTCGAACAGCCAGTTCACGTCGTCGCCCAGCGGCGTTTCCGTCGCCTGCGCGGGAGCGTCGGGCTCGACCAGGGGTTGCCAGGCGCGTTCGGCATCACCGGATCGGGTGATCTCGTATCCGCCGTCGCTCCCCAACTCGAGCACGAACTCGCCTTGGGTTCGTGCCCCGACCAGTCGGACCTGCATCCGGTCATCGGACCACTGGAGCACCTCGCGGGTACCGCGATCCTCGATCACCACACGCTCGATCCCGGAGCGACCCGTCGGCTCCGGTCCCTCATAGGTGCCGGCGGCGAGGAGCCGGTCCTCGAGTCGCTCGGCGACCCGGGAGTCGCCGTGGCGCGACGGCAGTCCGCGCTTCAGCGACCACGTGGCGATGCCGTCGCCATGCTCGATGCCGAGCAGCTGACTCGGTGGTTTGCGTTCCCGGATCAGCTGCAGCACGAAGATGCCATCGTGCCGATCGGCGGTCGGTGTGGACGCGGTGTCGCGAGCGGTTTCCATTGCGTACCTCCTGTGTGCGCGCTTCCCGCCGGCGCCGCGGTCAAACCGACGAACCTCACCTGTGTGACCACGTCGTGATTCGACGAGAAGAATCGGGGAAGTCGTGCCCCATGGCAACATCATTTCGTCAGCTTCTCCACCGGACGCGCCGCTTCCTCGGGTCGCTCGCCGGTGACCGATCCATGGAACACGCAGCGGACGTCGATCAGGCCGAAGCCGAACTCTTGGACCGGGTCGACCCGGTTGCCGTCGAGCCGTCCCGGGACACCGAGCCCCAGCCCACGGCCGCCGACCCGCCCGAGACCACCGAAAGCGCTGACCACCCGGACCGGCCGTCGACGCCCTGACCGGGGCGTCGCCGGAACATGTGTGAAGGCCACCGCGCCGGGGAAGTGGGGGCCTCGTGCGGCGCGTCGCGTTCATCATCTGGTTTGCAGCAATCGTGGGGATCGCCTCACTCGTCACCGCACTGAACGTCGGTGCACAGACCGATCACGCCACGCACGCGACTCAGGGCGGCGATCAGCCCAGCGAACGCCAGGGCCGGACCATCTGGCTGCGGAACTGTGCGGTCTGCCACGGCGCGGACGCCTCCGGTGGCCACGGTGGGCCCGACATCCGCAACCGCGGCGCGGCCGCGGTGGACTTCATGGTGACGACCGGCAGGATGCCGCTCCCCGACCCGGGCGCCGAGTTGAAGCGCCGCACGTCGCCCTTCACGGCCGAACAACAGCGCGCCCTCGTCCGGTATGCATCCACACTCGTGACGGGCCGACCGATCCCGGACGTGACGACCAAAGGCGCCGATCTGGGTGCCGGCGGCGACGCCTTCCGCCAGAGCTGCGCCACCTGCCACCAGTCGACCGGGAGTGGCGGCGCGTTGCCGTTCGGCAAGAACGCCCCGTCGCTGGCCCAGGCCACCCCCACCCAGGTCGTCGAAGCACTGCGGATCGGCCCCGGCGCCATGCCGCCCTTCGGCACCCAGGCGGTTTCGCGCGCACAAGCCGACCAGATCGCCGCGTATGTCCAACGGCTCCGTGAGCCGACCGACCCCGGTGGCGTCGGCCTGGGGCACCTCGGGCCGGTGTCCGAAGGGCTGATCGCGTGGGTCTTCGGGCTCGGCGCGATGATCCTGATCACCCGGCTGCTGGGCCGCCTGAGGCACGCGCGATGAGCCGGTGCCGACGCATCGGTACGGAGACGGCGACACCGGCGCTGCTGCGTCGGCGCGTTTGGCATCGGGCCCCGTGGGAAGTCACGGCACGTTCGTCCGCGCCAGAGGGAGTCGACGATGACCGCCGATCGTGACCGTCCACCGTCGAAGGTGTCCGTCGAGCTCTTCGTCGCCGCGTGTTTCGGCGCCGCGTTCGCCGGCGCGGCCGGCTTCGCGGTGAGCTACTGGATGGACCTGGGCATCCGGTACGAGGGCGTGGCCGCGGTGGTCGCTCTGGGTGCTTTCGCGCTCGGCCTGGGGATCTGGGCCAACACCACCCTGGAGCGTGCCGAGGTGACCCAGGAGCGCGAACCGCTCGGCTCGACCGATGAGGACCGAGCCGACGTGGTCGCCGGATTCGAACGCGGGGAACGTCGTATCGAGCGCCGGCGTCTGCTGGCCGGGCTCGCCGGAACCTCGCTGGTCGCGGGTGGTCTCGCGGCACTGTTCCCCTTCCGTTCCCTGGGCCCTCGACCGGGCAGCCGACTCAGTCGGACCGCGTGGCGACGCGGGAGCCGCGTGGTGGACTCCGACGGCAGGCCGGTCCGGCCGGCGAGACTCGATGTGGGCACCGCGCTCACCGTGTACCCCGCGGGCGTCACCGACCCGGCCCAACGGGCCGCGGCACAGAGTGTCCTCATCAATCTGGGCGCCGAGGCTTCCGCGGCCGCGTCGCGCCACCCCGACTGGGTGGTGGCCGATTGCATCGCGTTCTCCCGGGTGTGCACCCACGCGGGATGCCCCGTAGGCGTCTACCAGCCGGACACCCAGCGCCTGATGTGTCCCTGCCACCAGTCGATGTTCGACGTGATGGACGACGCCAAACCCGTCTTCGGCCCGGCGTCGCGCCCCCTGCCCCAACTGCCGCTCGCGTTGGAACGGGACGGCACCCTCAGCGCCCGGGGAGATTTCGAACAGCCGGTCGGTCCCGGCTTCTGGAACCGCTGATGACCAGCGTCACCGGGCAGCACGAGCACAGTCGGCGACGTCGCCGGACGTTGACGAGCCGTCTCGTACGCGGCATCGACGACCGCGTCGGTGCCGCGAGCTTCACCTCCAAGGCGCTGGGCAAGGTGTTCCCGGACCACTTCTCGTTTCTCTTCGGCGAACTGGTGCTCTACAGCTTCATCGTCCTGGTGCTCACCGGCGTGTACCTGACCTTCTTCTTCGACCCCAGCACCCACCAGACCATCTACGAGGGCTCCTATGTGCCGTTGCACGGCCAACACGTCAGCGCCGCGTACGCATCGTCGGTGAAGCTGAGCTTCGACGTGCGTGCCGGGCTGTTGTTCCGCCAGATCCACCATTGGGCGGCGCTGGTGTTCCTGGCGGCCATCGTCGCCCACATTGCGCGCCTGTTCTTCACGGGTGCGTTCCGCAAGCCCCGCGACATCAACTGGTACCTGGGTTCGACGCTGTTGATTCTCGGGATCGTGAACGGATTCGCCGGCTATTCCCTGCTGGATGATCTCCTGTCGGGCACGGGCCTGCGGATCATGTGGTCGGTCATCCTGTCGATCCCCTTCGTCGGGCCGAGCCTGGCGTTCTTCGCGTTCGGCGGCCCCTTTCCGGGAAGCAAGATCATCGAGCGACTGTTCATCGTGCACGTCCTGATCGTCCCCGCGGCGATCGCCGGCATCATCGGCGCCCACCTCGCGCTCGTGTGGCGACAGAAGCACACCCAGTTCCGCGGGCCGGGTCGCACCGAGAACAACGTGGTGGGCTCACGGCTGTGGCCGGCGTACGCGGCCCGGTCGATCGCGCTGTTCTTCGGCGTGTCGGCAGTGCTGGTGTTCCTCGGTGCTTTCGTGCAGATCAACCCCATCTGGTTGTACGGCCCCTACGACCCGACCGCGGCGACCACGGCCGCCCAGCCGGACTGGTACATGGGCTGGTTGGAAGGGGCGTTGCGTCTGATGCCGCCCGGCCACGCGGTCATCTTCGGGGTGACCATCCCGAACCTGTTCTTTCCGGCGGTGGTCCTGCCCGCCGGCAGTTTCCTCGCGTTGTACGCCTGGCCGGTCATCGAGCGTCGGGCCACCGGCGACCGCGCGAATCACAATCTTCTGGACCGACCCCGCGACCATCCCTGGCGAACGGGACTGGGCGCGGGGGTGTTCACATTCTACACCGTGCTCTTCGTCGCCGGCGGCAACGACGTGCTCGCGTCGGAGTTCGACGTCTCGGTCGACGCCATGGTGATCGCCCTGCGGGTCGTCCTGTTGGCGCTGCCCGTCCTCGTGGGTCTGGGCGTCACCAAGTGGTGCCGGGACCTGCGCCGTGCCGAGCCCCCACCCGACACCGACGACCGATCCGAGCCGGCGACGGCCGGCACGCCGGTCGGCGCGGATGACGAGACGGGATGAACCATCGGGCCGCGCGCCCTTCCCGTCGAACCACCTAGGCGGCGCGTGGCAGACGCGCGCTGCGCATGGTTACGCCCAGGCACTGGGGGTAGTGCATCGACGGTGCATCAATCGTTCCAGGAGGCAACGATGGCCGAACCACTCGAAGTCGTCGGATGCGATCGCCGCATCGCGAATTGGACCCGATCCGCGTCAGGGGCGTTCGGACCGTCGCCGGTCATCGCGCCGGCGCAGCTTGTACCAGATCCTCAAGGGGAACATGCCCAGCAGCGGCGCCCGTCGGCCGAGTTCGTCGCGGTCTTCCCGGTCGAACGCCGCCGCGAAGTGACGCGCCTGTGTGGGGTTCGCGTACTCCTTGGAGCCACCGGCGCCGCAGCCGCGCTCGCACGTCCACTCCATGACCGAGCCGTGGGCCCGGAACCGGTAGCGGTGTCCGAAGAACCGGCAGGCGTTCACGGACGTGACGCTACCCGGCACCCCAGAGGCACAAACCGGGTGGCCGTCGGTACGGGAACGCGGGCGTGAGCACCGCGTCGATCCAGACGGGCACGATCGAAACCGCCATTCCGTCGCGCCTGGATCGCCTGCCCTGGTCGAAGTTCCACTGGCGGGTCATCGTGGGGCTGGGGACCGCGTGGATCCTGGACGGCCTCGAAGTCACGATGGTGGGTGCGATCGCCGCCCGGCTGACCAAGCACGGCAGCGGCATCTCGATGACCGCCGGCGACATCGGCACGGCCGCCGCCATCTACGTCGTCGGCGCATGTCTGGGAGCTTTGTTCTTCGGCCAACTGTGCGACCGGTTCGGCCGGAAGAAGCTGTTCATCATCACCCTCGGGATCTATGTCGGGGCGACGGTGGTGACCGCGTTCTCGTGGGCACCCTGGTTCTTCTTCCTGGCCCGTTTCTTCACCGGTGCCGGGATCGGCGGCGAGTACTCGGCGGTGAACTCCGCGATCGACGAGTTGATCCCCGCCCGGGTGCGCGGCCGCGTCGACCTGATCATCAACGGCTCGTACTGGCTGGGCTCGGCCGGGGGTTCCGCGGCCGCCATCTTCTTTCTGTCCGCCGTGTTCCCGACGCACATCGGTTGGCGTGTGGCCTTCGTGGTGGGGGCGGTGTTGGGCATCGCGGTGATGCTCGTGCGGCGGAACGTCCCCGAGAGTCCGCGGTGGCTGTTCATCCATGGCCGGGAGGACGAGGCCGAACGGATCGTCGGCAACATCGAGGCCGAAGTGTCCGAGGAAGCGGACCAACCACTGTCCGACGTCGACGACACCATTCAGGTGCGCCAACGGAAGACCGTGCAGTTCCGTCAGATCGCCCGGGTTGCCGTCAAGATGTATCCGAAGCGGTCGATCCTGTGCATCGCCCTGTTCGTCGGCCAGGCGTTCCTCTACAACGGCATCACGTTCAATCTCGGCACGCTGATGTCGACGTTCTTCGGGGTGGGCGCGGCGACGGTGCCGGTGTTCCTCATCCTGTACGCGGCCAGCAACTTCGTGGGGCCGGTCGTACTCGGTCGCCTGTTCGACACCGTGGGGCGGGTGCCGATGATCGTGGGCACCTACATCGGATCGACGGTGCTCGGCCTGGTGCTCGCCTGGTTGTTCTCGGCAGGGGTTCTCAATTCGGGCACGTTCATCATCATGGTCATGGCGGTGTTCTTCCTGGCGTCATCGGGCGCCAGCGCCGCCTATCTCACCGCGTCGGAGATCTTCCCGATGGAGACCCGGGCGTTGGCGATCGCGTTCTTCTATGCGATCGGTACGGCTGTCGGCGGGATCGCGGGCCCACTGCTGTTCGGGAACCTCATCGGTACCGACGATGCGTCCATGGTCGCGGTCGCGTTCGTGATCGGCTCGGTGGTGATGGCCGTGGGCGGGGTGATGGAACTGTTCTTCGGCGTCAAAGCCGAGGGCGAGCAGCTCGAGGACATCGCGAGGCCTCTGACCGTGGCCGACGCGGAAGGGTCGGCGGATACCGGGGACTCGGCCGCGGACGCTCGGGCAGCGGTCGCGGCCCACGCCCGTGAACACGCACAACGCCACAGCGACCGTGAGCGGGCCGGCATGCGTCGTTACCGGCCCGGTCCCGGGCGGTACTCGGGTTCGCCCGGCATCGCCGTGTCCTCACCATTGCCGCCCCAGACGTTCGACCACGAGATCGCCGCGCTGCGGCGGGCCGTGGAGGATCAGGGCGTCACCAGCCGCCAGGAGCTCTTCAGGAGGGTCGGCGCCCGCTACTGGGGACCCGGAGTCTTTCGTGAGGTGCTCCGTGAAGCCGTCGCCGAGGGCGAAATCCGACGATTGTCCCGCACCACCTTCGGCCCGGTCGGATCCGACGGTCCCACGACCCCACCGGGGTCGGGGTGAGGGGACCCTCGACCGTTTCCTGGACTTTGGCGACCGGCATTCGGGCGATGTAGAAGGGCTTCTGGAAGCTTTTGGAAGGACAGGGGACGACAATGCTCGAAACGTCGGATGCGCCCGGCCCGGTGAAGCGCGTCATGCGCCGCGGTCGGTGCGGCGTCGGTGTCGGACGACTCGTGGCCGTCTGTGGCGGATTGGTCATCGCCGGGCTGGCGATCGCCGCCTGTCAACCACGTGGCGCCATTTTGGCCGGGCGGCTCACCGACGTGTCCGCTGGGCACCTCGCGAATGTGCAGGTACGGGTCTACGCGTCTTCGAGCGAGACGTTGGTCGCGTCCACCACGACCGACGCCCAGGGCGATTATTGGTTCATGCCCACGGCGCTCGGCGACGGGACCTACCGGGTGCGGTTCTCCGATTCGACGTGGTGGCACGGCGCGTCCGATTGGGCGGATGCGACCGATGTGACCGTCACGGCGGGATCGACCGAGCACATCGACGCGACGATCGACGCCGCAAAGGGGTCGGTCGCCGGTTCGGTGTCCGACGCCGACGGACCGCTCGCCGGGGTCACGGTGACCGCCTCGCGCGCCTCCGGTGGGCCCCGGGTCGCAAGGACCCGTTCCGCGTCGGATGGGACCTATCGGTTCTCGGCATTGGCCGCCGGCTCCTACCACGTGCAGTTCGCGCTCGACGGCTACGCGACGACCTATTGGAATGGCACCGCCGACACGGGGGACGCAGCGACGCTGACCGTCACCGATGGCGCGACCCTCACCGGCGTCGACGCGACCCTGGCGCCGCAAGCCTCGATCGCAGGGGTCCTTACGGATGGATCCGGACCGGCGGCGGACGCCGTGGTCGGCGTGCGCGATGCCCACAGCGGCGACTGGGCCACGTTGGCGCGGGGCGGGGCCGATGGGACCTTCGACCTCGGCACGTTGCCCGCCGGAACCTATGAGCTCGCGTACGTCGACGGCGCAAGCGGACGCGTCGGGGTGTTCGGGACCGACAGCCACGACC